>JAAYEL010000020.1 GCA_012728755.1 Tissierellia bacterium
CGCCAGCTATCATCAGTGCATAGACTAAGGTCTTTACAGGATGATATTTGAGGTTCTTAACACTTATTAATAGTGAGCTTGCAAAAAGCCCAGTGGCTGCGACTGCCATACCGACACCTAGAGTTTCTTCATTTGCAAATGTAAGTATCATAGGTGTTGATAGCTCTTCTATAAATCCTATGGAAAAAGTTATTAGAAAACTGATTAGGATTAGTTGATATAATGGTTTATTGTTTCTAAGGCTCTTAAAGCCATTCTTCAAGCTTCTAAACATTGGTTCGTGGTCATTTTTGTGGCTAACCTGTAGATTTTTTCCAATTGAACTAACAGTAAATACTGTAAGCACTATTGTTAAGATATCTAGTATTAGTATCACTTGAATATTTGAGTAGGAAAGTAGAAAAGCAGCCACCAAAGGTGAGATTAAGTATCTAGCCGAATGAGCTAATTGTATTAAACCACTTGCTTTAGTGTAGTTTTCTTCACTTACCAATTCTGTAATCGTAGCTTTTGAAGCTGGATCAATTAGTGATGAAAATATAGAAGATATTAATACTCCAAAACCTATTATCCAAAAGCTCTCAAACTTATAAATCATTGAAAGTAAGATTAAAAGCACACCAAGTGCCGAGAGTCCATCTCCTAATATCATTAATTTTCGTCTATCGTATTTATCTGCAAGTACACCTGCTATAGGAGCTAACAACACATTAGGTAAAAAACCAAGTAGGGTAATAGCTACCTTTGATGATGTTAAACCTGTCAGTTGAAATACATGTACTCCAAGTGCAAAAGCAGTCATACCGCTTCCAATCGCAGCGATTAAGCTACCAAACCAGAAGAGTATAAATTTTTTATATAATTCTTTTTCTTTAGACATATAGTTTCCTTTTCATTTTATCCATAAATCTTCACAAATTTATCTAAGGCATTGTTAATGCTCTTTAATGTTATGACTACTTTACGGACTTCATAATTATATACAATCGAAAATTGAGTTACTAAATCAGTATCTTCCATTTCACTTTCGGGAAGAATCTTTTCATTGTAATAATTGTTTACAAAATCAACGCTCTTTTTAGTTAAATTATTAGAATTATCCATATGGTTGATATCTATTAGTATGCTTATAGCCATCCTGAATTTGTTGTTTAACTCTTCAATATTGATAATATCTATATGTTCATTCATTTTGTATTTTGTGTCATTTCTTAAGTTTCTGTAGTTTGTATTTAGCAGATACAGCCCTTCTATTAATTGGCTTTGATTAATCTTTCTTCCATTTACGATATCAATTAGAGACGTCTCTATTTGGGGAACCAAAGCTAGATATGATTCGATTAAGAATTTTTCTTGTTTTGGTCTAAATAATACGATATTTACGACCAATGCTATGATTGAGCCGACCATAGTATCTATAAGTCTGTAGACTGCATACATCACTAAATCTCTATCTGTCTCAAATTCGTAAGTAAGTACTGATATAAATATTAGAGTAGCTAGTACCAATGCTTTTTGAATACCTAAAAGATTGCAGGCGATGATAATAATTAGCACTCCAAGTCCTGCTGAAAATGGATTTGCAAAATTCAACAGCTGAAATGCTATCGCAAGCACTACTCCTATTAGCGTTGAAAGTGTCCTAAACAAAGATGCTGCAAAAGACTCATGTATATTTGTTGCCATAGCAGTGATAACGGCAGTAGCAACTATCGAAGGGCTTTTTAATTGCAGTAAATCAACAGCAATAAGTGCGATGATAACAGCAGCGGCTGTCTTTATCGATCTCATCCCTATTATTCTATTGTAAAATTTTCTCTCCTTCATAATTGCTCCTTATTAAAAAAATGAAACTTTGTTTACGTATACCCTATATAATAACAAAGAAAAGCAAAATAGTAAAAAGGACCTATTGAGAAAATCTCAATAAGTCCTTAATCGATCGATTGTCATCTGCGCTACATAGCTTACTTATGGGTGAGAGACCATAAAGATAGCATGTAAACTATCGCGCATACTATTTGACAGCTCATAAATAGTATAAGGTACTCAAGATTCGATGACCTATCTTGAGTTTATAGAGTTCTTGTAACTGGATAATGTTAAGGTGAGATATAGCTAGTATCTCAAGGCTCTATAAAAACCATGCATCATTTTCCTTAGAACTATAGTACCATTTTTTAAACCGTCAATATTATCATTTTTGTTAAATATATTTAATTATTTAAGATTCTTGATACTTCAACTCCTGATGCAGAAGCTTGTGATAGTGAGTGAGTAAGCCCAGAACCATCTCCAACAGCATAAAGGCCTTTAACTTCAGTCTCAAAATTCTCATCAATAAGAACTTTCGAGTTATAGAATTTAACTTCAACTCCATATAAAAGCGTATCTTCATTAGCAGTACCAGGAGCGATCTTATCTAATTGATAAATCATCTCAATGATAGTATCTAATTGTCTTTTTGGGATGACTAAACTCAAGTCTCCAGGCGTAGCATTAAGAGTAGGAGTAGTAAAGCATTTTAACATCCTTCTATCACTTGATCTTCTTCCTTTAACTAAATCGCCAAACCTTTGTAGTATCACGCCACCACCAAGCATATTTGATAATCTAGCAATTGATTCACCATATTCGTTTGAATCCTTAAAAGGTTCTGTAAATGTATTAGAAACAAGAAGTGCAAAATTCGTATTTTTAGATAATTTGCTCTCATCTGAATAAGCATGTCCATTAACCGTGATAACTCCATTGGTATTTTCTGTAACTACCACTCCATATGGATTCATACAAAAAGTCCTTACCATGTCATTATATTTATCAGTCTTATAGATAATCTTGCTTTCGTAAACTTCATCTGTGATATGTTTGAAGATTTCTGCAGGAAGCTCTACTCTAACGCCGATATCAACCCTATTTGACAATGTCTTCATGCCAAACTTATCAAAAATCTTGCTCATCCATTTTGAACCACTTCTACCACTTGAAAGAACCAATTTCTCACAAGTAAAATACCCTTTATCCGTCTTTACTAAAAAACCCTCTTCAGTTTTTTCTACATCTAAAGCGTTATGATTAAATTTGAAATCAACAGTGTCTTTGGTATAGTCATAGATTTTTTTAAGAATCTCAACATTTCGATCTGTACCAAAATGTCTAACTTTAGCGTTTAGTAAATGAAGATTATTCTTTAGGCATAGAGTTTTTAAATCGGTTGAAGCTGTCTCATAAAGTTTAGATTTTTGAGTATCAAAACTTACCAAAACACTATCGACATATTCCATTAACTCAATTGCCTTTTTCTCTCCTAATACTGTATGTAAATCTCCACCAAACTCAGTCGTTATGTTATACTTTCCATCCGATAAAGTTCCAGCACCACCAAAGCCTTCCATGATATTGCATGGATTACATTTGATACAGTTTTGAACCTTGCCTTCGGATATAGGGCATTTTCTTCTTTCTATTGGATTTCCGCCATCTAAAATTAAAACTTTCTTTTTTGTGTTATTTTTTGTAAATTCATAAGCTGCAAAAACTCCCGCTGCTCCAGCACCTACAAAAATTATGTCATAATTGTTCATATCATACCTCCGTACGAGGATAAGTTTATCATATTTGAGGTAAAATGTTATTTTATTTTATCTTTTTAAAATTTATATGAAGGCAAACTAAGGTCGTAATTATTGAATATGTGCATTTTCTGTGATAAAATAAAGAAAATTTATTCTAGGAGGAAATTAAATGGACGTACCGCAGCAAGCTTCTGAAGTAGGACTCGGGAGCGACGGTTTAGTTGTACAATTATTACTAATACTGATATTAACACTTATTAATGCATTTTTTGCAGCATCGGAAATGGCGCTTGTATCAGTGAATCAAAACAGATTAAAAAGGGATGCAGAGGATGGGGATAAAAAGGCCATAAAGATATTAGATATCTTAGCGGATCAATCAAACTTTTTATCAACAATTCAAGTAGCCATCACTTTGGCTGGGTTCTTTAACTCTGCCGCTGCAGCAGTTGGGATATCACAAAGATTAGGAGTTTACTTTAATAATCTTGGTGTACCATATGCATTCACTGTATCTACGGTAGTTATCACGCTTATACTTTCATATATTACGATTGTATTTGGTGAGCTTGTACCTAAGAGAATCGCCTTAATAAAGAGCGAAGAATTTGCTAGATTTTCTGTTGGAGTTATAAAAGCAGCAGCATTTCTATTCAAACCATTCGTAAAGTTGCTTTCTTTTTCAACAAATCTAATTTTGAGACTTTTCGGAATCTCAACAGATGATGTCGAAGGAAAGATTACTATCAATGATATTAAATCCCTTGTTCAATTAGGACAAACTCAGGGAGTTATCGATGAAGTAGAAAGTGATATGATCAATTCAGTTATCGGATTTGACGATACATATGCTGAAGAAATCATGACGGCAAGACCGGAAGTGTTTATGATAGATATTAATGAACCTTTTGAGGAATATCTTGATGAGATGCTTAACTTAAAGTATTCAAGGATTCCAGTTTATGAGGATGAAGTAGACAATATCATAGGTATTCTTTACTTGAAAGACTATCTATTAGCTAGCTACAATAGTGGATTTGAAAATGTGGATATAAGGAGCATTCTTAAACCAGTATACTTTGTACCTGAGCGTAAAAATGTCAATGACTTATTCTCAGAACTTCAAACAAATAATAGGCATATGGCATTATTGATTGACGAATATGGTGGATTTTCAGGTATAGTTACCATGGAAGATCTAATCGAAGAAATCGTAGGGGAAATCGATGATGAATATGACCATGACGAACCAGAGATTAACCAGATAACAGATGATATTTGGATGGCGAAAGGAAGTTCATCAATAAAAGAAATAAACTTTAGGCTGGACTTAAAACTAGACGAAAAGACTGAAGACTACGATACTTTAGGAGGATTATTAATCTTTTTATTAGGACATGTTCCAGAAGATGGGGAACAAATCACTGTAGAGTATCAAAACTTAATTTTCGAGATACTAGAAGTAGCAGAAAGAAGAATACAAGAAGTAAAAATTACTGTTCTTGAAGAAGAGGAGTAAAATTTCGTTGGAAACAAAGGGGCTTAGAGCCCCTTTTTTGATGGGAAATATAATTAGGTCGTGAGGCATTTTACAGGGTTGATAATTAGAGATATATAATATATGATAAAAGAAAAGAATAGGAGGATTACGAATGAGTAAAGTAGTATTTTTTGCATTTAGAAATCACGCTATGTGTTTTCAACATTTATTATTGAACGCTTTTGATATCATTGAAAAGGGTGGAGAAGCAAAGATAGTTTTTGAAGGGGAAGCGGTTAAGTTACCAGTAGAATTAGAAAGCAAAAACCCAATGTATAAAAAAGCGGTTGAACAAGGCGTTATCGCAGGTGTTTGCGAAGCATGCTCAAAAGCAATGGGAGTATATGAACAAAATAAGGAACTTGGAGTTACATTCCTATCAAGCCTAAGCGGACATCCAGCGATGGAAGATTATCTAGCAGAAGGTTATCAAGTAATAACTTTATAGGATACATAGAAACAATAAAAAAAGGGGCTGAACTTTGCAACAGCCCCTTTTTTGTATATGAAAGAGGCTTACTTCGAAAGCTTCTATATTAATAGCACAGGGAAGTGACCTCGGTCGCTATTTTTCTTTTAAAAGTGTGGGGATGACATGCTAGTTTGCTATAAACTCTGAAACTAGCACGTAGAAAACTATCTGTAACAACGTGCTAGTTTAGACGAAAACCCGAAACTAGCACGTTGAAAATGGCATATAACAACATGCTAGTTTAACCAAAACCCCGAAACTAGCACGTAAAAGTGTCTAATAACCTACATGCTAGTTAAACCAAAACCTCAAAACTAGCACGTAAAAGTGTCTAATAACCTACATGCTAGTTTCCCAAAATCCCAAAACTAGCACGTAACCCCGTCCTAGAATGTGAGTTTTCGCTCGCGAAAACTTCCTCTTTTATCTTTGAAAGCGACCAAGGTCGATCACATTTCATAAAACAAAAAAGGGGCTGGATTTTGCAACAGCCCCTTTCTATACTTATTCTAGTCTACAGCCTTTAAGGCTTCAACCATATTTATTCTGTTCATCTCGCGTCTAGCAGCAAGCATTACTAGTAAAGTAAATGCTGTAACTATAAGCATTGCATATAGATAGCTTATAGGGTTCATAAATGGGTTAAATAGAAATGCTCCAGGTGATAACGAATATACGATTATCAAATGCATTATCCTAGCTAGTCCCATACCTACTAACATACCTATAAAGGTAAGAATATAGTTTTCCTTAAAGATATACGATGCTACTTCGTGCGGTCTAAAACCTAATACTTTTATCGTTGATATCTCTCTAATTCTTTCTGAAATATTTATATTAGTTAAATTATATAGTACTACGAAAGTTAATAAAGCTGAGATTCCTATGATTAAAACAATTATCACATTAAGGGATTCACTCAAGCTTGTTAGAGTCTCTTCCATATCCAATACCGGCATGAAATTAATGTTAGCATCATAGTCATTTAGTTTCTTTTCAAAATCATTCATGCTACTTTCATCTGAATTATTTAGCTTTATTAATAGAGTATTTTGATCTTGCTTATCATCAACACTTTTTAGATACGTTTTTTCACTCATATAGATTTGGTGGTTAAAGTATTGTTCAGTGATAGCCATTATCTCAAATTCTCTTTGAATACCATTAGAATCCTTAAATCTAAATCTATCGCCAACACCCTTACCAACAGCTTTTGAAAGCTTTTCGCTTATGATAACATATCCATCTTTTAAGATGTAGTTTTCGCTTGAAGTCCTATCTTTTAGAGAGATGAAATTATTGATATCACTTATCTTATCAGTGGCCACAACATTAATATCTTCATTAAATCCAGAAGGTGTTTTCGCGCTACCTGTCTGATATATGATGCTTAAATATCCATTTGAATCTTTATCAAGGAATTTAATCATATCTTCATAGTCATCAGCATTTTTATCGTATACTAACTGAGCTTGATATTTGTATACATCTCCAAACTGCTTATCAGCTACTGTATCGATAGAGTATTGTAGCCCAAAAGCCATCGCAATTAACGCAAAACTTCCTGATACTCCAGCTATGGTCATTAACATCCTAATCTTATGTCTCATAACATTTCTAAATGAGACTTTATTTAAGAATGAAAGTTTGTTCCAAAGTAGTGGGATCTTCTCAAGTAAAGTTCTCTTAGCTTCTTTTGGAGGCTTTGGTCTCATAAGGCTTGCAGCATTTTCCCTAAGATTATTCATAATTGAGAAAATTATTGTAGATGATATTAGTACTATAGTTACTACAAATATCAATAAAGCCTTATCATATTCAAAGATCATTGGATTATCACTTAAGTTAGTAGATGTTACATAAGCGGAGATAACTGGAGGCATAAATAGGTAATAACCTATTATGATACCAAGTATGGCGCCTATGATACCTGCTGAAAGGCCGTATGCAAGGTATTTGCCAAGTATAGTTCTTCTGCTATATCCTAAGGCTTTCATAGTACCGATTTGAGTTCTTTCTGTCTCAACCATTCTTAATATAGTTGTCAATGTTACTAGTATAGCTACTAAGTAAAACATCAATGTGAAAATATATGAAAGGTTGTTTAAGCTTTTTGATTGGTCGATATAACTAAAGAATGCTGGATTATCATATTTCCCTTGAATGTTATATAAAGGTACTCTTAAATTATCTATATCTTTTTGTATATCTTCTATCTTTTTCTCACCATCGGCGATTTCTTTAAGCGCATCCTTTTGTTCTTTATTAAAGGTTTCCAAACCATCTTGATACTCTTTAAGACCATCTTGATATTTCTTTTCACCATCCAAAAGTTCATTTCGAGCTTCGTCTAGTTTTTGTAAACCATCTTGTTCTTCAAAAGCTAATGTATCTCTAGATTCGTTTAGTGTCCTTTGACTATCGTCAAGTTCTCTTTGTCCTGATTCAATTTCTGCAAGTGCATCATCTAAAGTCTTTTGTCCAGATGCCTTTTGTTGGTTAAATTCTTCAAGTCCCTTTTGATATTCGGCTAAGCCGTTGTTTAGTTCTGTCTCACCATTATTTAGCTTAACAAGCGCATCATCCAAAACTTTTTTTGAATCATCCAATCGTTTTTGAGCAGCATCTAATTTTTTTGCCTCTTCTTCTAATAAAGTCTTATTATCAGATAGCTCTTTTTCTTTTTGGGCAATTAATTTAAGGCCTTCTTCGATTTGCGCCAAACCTGTATTTACTTGATCAAGTCCACTTTGTATTTGAGTTTCATTTTTCTTAAGCTCATTAAGAGTCGTTAATGGTTCTATAAGTTGTTGTAATTGACTTACATTGCTATCTAGACTTTCTTTTACTCTACTAATGATAGCTAAAGCTTGATTAACTGATTCAATATTTGAGCCATCATTGGCTAAAAGTGATTCTGCTTGTTTAAGATTTTCTGTCATCGAAGCCATAGCAGAGTTTGATTCAGTAATAGCTATAAGTTGTCTAAGTGTTCCCAAAGCTGTTTGAAGACCTTGTTGATAGGCTTCTGGTTGTGCTACAGGGTCTATCGTAGTTAGATTTTGGACTAGAGCAACAGTACCTTTGGTTAACTCAATTAACTGGTTCAAAGAGATAATATCAGATTGAACTTTCTCCAATGTGTAGCCCTCAAGGATAGCAGCCTCTATTTGAGCGATTCCTTCTTGAACTTGTGCTAAGTTTTCATTTAATTCAGCCTTAGTTTTTTCAAGCTCTGATTTTTGAGTAAGTGCATTTTCCTTTTCGCTAGCAAGTTGTTTTTCGCCATCTTCAAGTAGTTTTCGATTCTTGTCAATCTCAGCCTTACCAGCTTCTAATTGCTTAACTCCATCATTGTATTTTTGCAGACCATCTTCATATTCTTTTCTAGAATTATCTAGCAAGGTCTTAGCATCATCTAATTCCTTTTTCCCTTGATTAAGGTCTTGCTGCGCTTTGATGATTTCTTCGTTAAATTCACGCAATCCATCATTATATTCTATTCGACCTTGATTTAAATCCGCTTGGCCTTCGTCGATCTTATCTTGACCTTCGGCCAGTTGCCTTTTTGCATCTTCTATCTCATCGTAAAATGTCTTTTCATTTTCTTCTAATGTCTTTTTACCATCTTCTATTTCTTTTTTAGCATCATCTAAATCAATCTTTGCTTGATCCAGATCTTCTCTAGCTTTTTGAAGCTCTGATTTACCATCCTCAATTTCTTTTCTAGCATCGGTAAGTTCTTTATTTGCATCATCTTTTATTGAGTTTTCAACCTCTTTAGGTCTAGATTCAAATAAATAAACCAACTCATCTAAAGTTTTTGTCTCAAATAATTTGTATTTATCTGACGCAATATCATATCCCTGATTTCTTTCCAAATGCATTATGGCATAATCAGGATAATCTTTTTTTATCACTTCGTCTTTTACAAAGCCAAAATAATTACCATCTCCAACTTGGCCATTTGCCCTTTGGTTCATGATATAGTCGACACTGTACACGTATCCAACGACTGTTAAATCCGTGTTTGTAAGTATTTTCTCGTCTTTTTCATTTTCTTTATTTGAAAAAGAAAGCAAATTACCAGTCATATCTCCATGGTCTACAAAGTGTTGATAGTCAAGAGCTATCTCATTTGGGGATTGTGGTAAGCGACCACTCTTTAGTATAGGAGTGTCTATGTCATTTGTCATAGTGTAAAATTTTATAGAATACTCACCATCTACTAAATTAAATGTATCTGTCTTTACATATTCTATTTTGTTATTGCCATCTAGCGACTTTAGTAAAGAGACATCATCATCTCGGATGCCTGTATATGAGCTAATTCGAACATCATACATCCTATGCTCTTGAATACGAGAGACAATCATCTTTCGTAAATTAGGCACACCAGTTTGAAGTCCGATAAATACAGTCGCACTTAAAGCGGTCATCGCTATGATGGCTAGATATCTAGTCCATGAATTTTTAATTGTTCTAAATATATCCTTCCATAAGGTAGGATTAAAGTTAAATCTCATAGAATCACCATCTTTTTGTAAATTTAATCTATATTACCATTCAATATTTTCAATAGGTACGGGTTTTTCATTCTTAGTTGTCTTTTTTACTTTTGCATCTCTTATCTCAATTACTTTATCAGCCATAGGCGCTACAGCGCCGTTATGAGTGATTACTATAACTGTAGTGCCAGTCTTTTTACAAGTATCGTGTAAAAGCTTAAGGATTTGCTTGCCTGTATTATAATCTAGGGCACCTGTGGGTTCGTCACATAGTAAAATTTTTGGATTCTTTGCCAAAGCCCTTGCTATGGCAACTCTTTGTTGCTCTCCTCCTGATAATTGAGAAGGAAAATTATCCAATCTATGCTCAAGGCCTACCATGCTCAAAGTTTCCTTCGGATCAAATGCATGAGGGACTATTTGAGTTGCCATCTCTACATTTTCTAGCACTGTAAGATTTGGGATAAGATTGTAAAATTGAAATACAAATCCGATGGCGAATCTTCTATAATCAGTTAGTTCTTTTTGCGAATATGAAGATACTAATTTTCCATCAACGATTATCTCTCCTTCGTCAAGAGTGTCAAGTCCACCTAGGATATTTAGGGTAGTTGATTTACCAGCACCTGATGGGCCGACAATGATAACAAATTCGCCTTCATCTATATCAAAGTTTACGCCATTATTTGCGTGGATGATATTATCACCCATCTTATAAACTTTATGTACATCTTTAAAACTTATATATGCCATATCTAGCCTCTTTCATAATTTTTACAAAAATTCTTCATAATTTCTTAACATCTTCTATATATATTATACTCAAGGACAAGGCTTATTGCTCAAATTTATTTTGACATGATAAGCGAAGGAGGAAAATATGAGTGATAATAATCTATTTGATTGGTTAAACAATAATGACAATGAGGACAACAAGAATAATTCAAATGAAAGTGGTTTTGAGAGTCAAGAGACTAATAGATTTAATAATATAAATCCATCCAGTATTGACTCAAACGCTGGTTCAAACGAGAGACATTTTTCAGACCATGAATATGAATTTGAAAGAGCTAAGAGGGAATTTTACGAAAATAAAGAACGAGAAGAAAAACAAAAAGAACAGGAAAAGCTAAGAGGAATCATACAAGAAGAGGTAAGAAAATCAAAACCTAAATATGGTTTTCTTAGAGCTTTAGCCCTTGTGCTTGTCGGATCTGTTATAGGTTCATTTATAGGTTTTGGAGTAGGTAAGAGCAATGATAAGAAACAAGTGGCTATTAGCTCAAATAATCCTACATCAATAAGCATATCAGCTAATGAAGAGGTAAATGTAGAAAATGCAGTTGCTGAAAAATCTATCCCATCAGTAGTAGGGATTCAAGTTAATATAACAAGACAAGGTGGATTCTTTGGAGAGCAAATACTTCAAGGTGAAGCGATAGGTTCAGGAGTTATAGTTAGTGAAGATGGATATATCATAACAAATGCACATGTTATCGCAGATGCTACAGAAGATAATATCAATATACTATTTCACAATAATGATAAAGCACAAGCTAAGTTGATTTGGAAAGATGAAAATATAGATTTAGCGATAATAAAGACTGATAGTACAGGATTGACACCGATGGAGCTTGCAGACTCAGATGATGTTAAGATAGGCGATAAAGCGATAGCTATTGGTAATCCAGTAGGTTTAAATCTTCAATCAACACTTACTTCAGGATATATCTCAGGTACAAATAGAAGTATTCAGATGCAAAATGGATATGTGATGGATGGGTTATTTCAAACAGATGCATCAATTAATTCAGGAAATAGCGGTGGTGCTTTAGTTAATAGCAAAGGACAACTTATCGGAATTAATACAGCAAAAGTTCAAAGCACAGATGGTATTGGTTTTGCTATACCAGTAAATGTAGCAAAATCTATCATTAACTCAGTAATCGATAAAGGGTCATTCCAATCAGTTCAATTAGGAATTCAAGGGGTAAACCTTGATATTTACAGACAAAGATATGAATTAGACTTTAAGGTTGATTCGACAGATGGAGTGCTAGTTATGGAAGTTGTCGATGGTGGTAATGCTTCAAGGACTGATATTAAGCCAAAAGACGTTATAGTTAGTATAGATGGAGTAAAGATTGAATCTATGAACAAACTTAAACAAGTGCTTCTGAAGTACTCAGCAAATGATAAGGCGACAATAGATATTATTAGAGACGGAAAGGTAAAACAAGTTGAGTTGACATTTTACCCTGAGTCAAACGCTTAGTTCTATGTTTTCAATAGAACAGGGCTTCCTAGTAAATGGGAAGGCTCATAAGATAAATGTATGTGAAAAAGATTTTGAGTTATTCAAAAAGAAATATTTTGAAGTAACAAGGTCTTTGACGATAGATGAGATTGTGGATTACAGCGTTAATCCAGATCAAAAAACTAGAATCATTGTGGATATCTTTTATGAAGATGAAGATGATTTTAGAAAAAAAGAAAAAGTAGTGAGATCCTTTGGGCCAATTTTCGAGATAGCTCTTGACAATACCTACCAAGAAAATGACGACAGATATCTCCTTAAATATCGAAAACAAGGAGCTTATTTTGAAAAAGAGGATGGTTATTTTAGGTTTTCATTAGGTGATTCTAATGAACCAAGTATAAGCTTTTCGATGATTGCATTAGTATATGCGCTAATTTATGAAGGGATAATTCTTCAAAAATTAGATGAAAAATTTGAACGCATCACACCCGCAATCATAGACGGTGGCTACAATTCAGCCTCATTCAATGGTCTTCAAGGTTACTATTTTTCAAATTACTTTGTAAAATGGCTTTTAGATATAAAGAGCCTCGCTAATAAATATTCTTCAATTGATGGAGCAGAATTTGATCCATTATATGCATTAATATGGAATTTAGAAAATCCAAAAGATGCGATGCTAAATAATAAAAACATTTAGTTATAGGATAAATTTGCATGCAAAATTTTCATGAAAAAACTTATAAACAAGTTGCCCACAAAAAATAGAATAAGAATTGGCTAAATAACGGTTATCCACAAGTTATCCACAAAAATGTGGATAACTTTTTTTGTTTTCGGTGACTTCATAAATATTAGGCAACGTTTAGAAAATTAATTATGCAAAATATTTTACCTTTTTTAGATGAAAAATTACGAAAATTTTTGTTAAAAGATATCTAATATGGGTAAATTAGAAATAACAACCAAATAAGGAGGGAACACCATGAAAATTAATTATGTGGGAAAAAACATTACTATCAGAGAAAACTTTAAAGAAACTGTAGAAAAGAAGCTTCTAAGACTTGATAAGTTCTTCGATGAAGATGTTGAGATGAAGGCAACATTCTCAACAATAGGAAACTTTAAGACTGTCGAAGTAACGATTTGGTTGAAATCAGGTACGATAATTAGAACGGAAGAA
Source organism: Tissierellia bacterium (assembly GCA_012728755.1). Lineage (GTDB taxonomy): Bacteria > Bacillota > Clostridia > Tissierellales > Peptoniphilaceae > JAAYEL01. Next base: position 13,539 of record JAAYEL010000020.1, read on the forward strand.
ACTTCTGACGATATGCTAGCATCTGTTGATATGGCAGTTGAATCTCTTGATGGTCAGTTAAGAAAATACAAAACAAAACTTAAAGCAAAGAAAACAAATGAATCAATTAGATTTGATCAAGTAGCCGAAGATGAAGAAACATTGTCAGAAGACGATAAGCCAAATATAGTAAGAGTAAAAGAAATAGGCTTAAAACCAATGTTTGTTGAAGATGCAGTAATGCAAATGGAATTATTAGGACACGATTTCTTCGTATACGAAGATGCAGAAACAAACCTTGTTTCAGTAGTATACAAAAGAAACGATGGCAACTTTGGATTGATTGAACCAAGAAGATAAACTTTTCCATGAAAGGATCCCAGCTGCAGTGTCTTTTCGAATTCAAATTTTTCGAGAGCTGGTCCTCAGGGCGAGGCTTGTTAAATAAATAAAACGTTCGCTGTTCATATATTGAGCAGCGATTTTTTTTATTTAATCGTCGCTTCATCCCTTGCGGAGGCTTCAAAAAATTTGAATTCGAAAAAATCAGGGTTGGGTCTACTGAATTTTGTGGAGGAGTAGGGTTTCGTTTAGAGCTGGGGCTAGTGAAGAGTGGAAGGTTTAGCGAATTAAACCTTCCACATTTCTTTAGACAGAAAGCGACCGTTGGTCGCTATCTTTTTAAACAGTGCTTTTCCCTAAGACACAGAGCAAAGTTATGCTTTCTTAGGGACGTTCAGGGGGATAATTCCCTAAGACACAGAACATTGCAGTATATTCTTAGGGACAATTATGGCTGAAATTCCCTAAGATACAGTAAAAAGTATTGGAATCTTAGGGAAATTCAGCTTTGAAATTCCCTAAGACATGAAGAAAAACACTTGTATCTTAGGAAAAAAGCATGCGTACTGCCCCTAAGAGATGAAGAAAAATCCTCGCGTCTTAGGGAAAATGGAGCCAAAGTGCCCCTAAGAAAACAACTAAAGTTATTGAGTCTTAGGGAATTTAAGAATGATAGGTTTAGCGTAGCTAAACCTTCCTTTTTTTGTATAGAAAGTGGCTTGCTGCGCAAGCTTCTGTTTTTAAAATTTGAAGCTTACGTGCTAGTTTACTCAAAACCCCAAAACTAACACGTATAAATCAGCCGTACCATACGTGCTAGTTTGTCCTAACTCCCAAAACTAGCACGTAAAAATCTGCAGCACAATACGTTCTAGTTTGCTCGAACCCCCAAAACTAACACGTATAAATCAGCCGTACCATACGTGTTAGTTTGTCCAAAATCCCAAAACTAGCACGTAAACTGCCCCCGTAGCATACGTGTTAGTTTGCCCAAAATCCCAAAACTAGCACGTAAACTGCCCCCGTAGTATACGTGTTAGTTTGCCCAAAACCCCAAAACTAGCACGTAAACTGCCCCCGTAGTATACGTGTTAGTTTGCTCAAAATCCCAAAACTAGCACGTATAAATCAGCAGTACCATACGTGTTAGTTTGCTCGAAAACCCCAAAACTAACACGTAAACTGCCCTCGTACCATACGTGTTAGTTTGCCCGAAACCCCACAACTAGCATGTTTTCTCACCTCGCCTAACACAATGACAGTTTTCGCTTTCGCAAAAACTTACCTTCTTTATGAGAAAGTAGCTTGCGTATGCAAGCTTCTATACTTATTACATATTTACTCGATATGGTCTTGGTATTATCATGATATGTTTTGTTGAGATGGTGGGTAAATATTGTCTAAATCTCAATATAATGATAAGATAAAGGGTAGTTAAAAACGAAAAGGAGACGACATGGGATTATTTGGAAGATTATTTAAATCGTTTAGTGAAAAAGAAATAGATAAGATAATGCCTCAAGTGGATAAGGTACTTTCGCTTGAATCAGAATATGAAAAGCTAACAGATGAACAGTTAAGAGAAAAGACAAATGAATTTAAAAATAGATTAAACAACGGTGAGACTTTGGATGATATATTGCCAGAAGCATTTGCTACAGTAAGAGAGGCTTCATTTAGAGTTTTAGGGATGAAGCATTATAAGGTGCAAATTATTGGGGGGATTATTCTTCACCAAGGTAGTATTTCTGAGATGAAAACGGGTGAAGGTAAGACTTTAGTGGCTACTTTACCTGCTTATTTGAATGCCTTAAATGGCAAGGGTGTCCATGTTGTTACAGTAAATGACTATTTGGCGCAAAGAGATATGGAGTGGATGGGTAAAGTCTATAACTTCCTTGGTCTGAGTGTTGGATGTATCATTTATGGACTTACTCAAAAAGAAAGACAAGAAAACTATAATGCAGATATTACTTATGGTACAAATAACCAGTTTGGTTTTGACTATTTGAGAGATAACATGGAAATCTACAAGGAAGATACCGTTCAAAGAGGATTGGCATATGCCATTGTCGATGAGGTTGACTCGATTTTGATAGATGAGGCGAGAACTCCACTTATCATATCTGGTAAAGGTGATAAGTCTACAGATTTATATAAGATAGCTGATAATTTTGTTAAGGGTCTTACAGGAAGAGTTCTTGATCCAAGTGAGACTGAGAAAAACAAATTAGATATGATTTTAGATGAACAAAAAGAAGAAACTGTAGATTTTCTTGTAGATGAGAAAAGAAAAACAGCCAACCTTACTGAAGTAGGTACGGGAAGAGCTGAAAAATATTTTAATGTTGAAAACTTAGCCGACCCTGAGAATATGGAAATCATGCATCATATTAATCAGGCTTTAAAGGCTAGAAATACTATGCATAGAGATATTGATTATGTAGTAAATGGTGATGAGATTCAAATAGTTGATGAATTTACTGGACGTATCATGCAAGGTAGAAGGTATTCAGATGGTTTGCATCAAGCTATAGAAGCTAAAGAAAATGTAGAAGTAAAGAGCGAATCAAAGACACTTGCGACTATTACATTTCAAAATTATTTTAGGATGTATGGCAAATTAGCTGGTATGACAGGTACTGCTATGACTGAAAAGGATGAGTTTGCTGAGATCTATAATATGGATGTTATAGAAGCACCTACTAATAAGCCTGTAATCAGAAATGACGAAAATGATAGAGTTTATGTAAATGAGATGGCTAAATTTAAGGCAGTTGTTCAAGATATTATAGAAACTCATAAGACAGGTCAGCCAATACTTGTTGGTACGATATCAATTGAAAAATCAGAGATATTATCTGCTTTACTTAAAAGAGAAAGAATACCTCATGAGGTACTAAATGCTAAACAACATGAAAGAGAAGCCGAGATAGTAGCTCAAGCAGGACGTTTTGGTACTATTACTATTGCTACTAACATGGCAGGAAGAGGTACGGATATAGTTCTTGGTGGAAATCCAGAATTTAGAGCAAAACAAGATATGAGAAAACAAGGCCTTGAAGAGCATCTTATAGAAGCGGCTGACTCTTATGCAGATACAAATGATCAAGAGATATTAGCTGCAAGAGAGATGTTTAGAAGTCTTAAAGCCCAATATAAGGAAGAGACTGATGAAAATGCTAGAAAGGTTATCGCTGCTGGCGGACTTTATATCATAGGTACAGAAAGACATGAGTCTAGACGTATAGATAATCAGCTTAGAGGTAGATCTGGTAGACAGGGAGACCCTGGAAGATCTAGATTTTATGTATCACTTGACGATGATTTAATGAGACTATTTGGTGGACCTACTTTGCAAAGGTTCGGAGCTTTCCCAGAAGATGAACCAATTGAAGCTAAGATACTTTCATCAAGTATAGAAAGAGCTCAAAGAAAGGTAGAATCAAATAACTTTGCTATGAGAAAACGTGTATTAGAATACGATAACGTTATGAATAAGCAAAGAGAAGTTATCTACAATGAAAGAAATTCAGTGCTAAATGGTGAAGATATTAAATCAAATATTACTCATATGATTGATATGTTGATTGAAGAAGCAGTAGACAGTTTCTGTGCTCAAGGACTTAATAAGGACCAATGGGAAATAGAAGGTTTAGTGAACTATCTTCAAGGGATTTATTTACCAGCACAAGCTTGGGAACATATAAATATAACTAATGATAGAGATGACCTAAAACAACAACTTAAGAATCTTTCATATAAAATGTATGAAGTTAAGGAAGAAGAGTTGGGCGAGGATATGAGAGAAATCGAAAGAGTAGTATTACTTAGAGTGGTAGATACGAAATGGATGGATCATATTGATGCCATGGATCAGCTAAAACAAGGAATCGGTGTTCGTGCATTTGGTAATGACGACCCTGTAAGAGCTTTTAGCAACGAAGGCTACGAGATGTTTAATGAGATGAATAGAAGCATCAGGGAAGATACTATTAGAAACATCTATCATGTTTATAAGGAGTCTAAAGTAGAGCGAAATAAGGTAGCTCAAGAAGTTGAAGCACCACAAGATGGTCCAAAACAACCTATTAAGCGTAAGGAAAAAAAGGTTGGTAGAAATGACCCTTGTCCATGTGGAAGTGGTAAAAAATATAAACATTGCCATGGAAAGAACTAAATAGAGGATATTATGGAAATTTTTGAGATTAAAAATGAAACACAGAATCTAGCGAAGATTCTAAAGGAACTCGGTGATTCACTTTGACGTCGCTGGTAAAAAAGAAGAAGTAACAAAGTTACAAAAACAAAGCCTTGAGCCTGATTTTTGGGATGATAGCGACAAAGCAAGTAAGACAGTAATTCAATTGAATAGTTTGAAAGATACAGTAGAACTACATGAAACGCTAAGCTCTGGGATTAATGATATCGGTGAAATGCTTGATATGTTGAGCGAAGAGGAACTTTTAGAGTATAAAGCTGATATCGAAGCGGATTTGATTAAAAATAAAAAACAGATTGAAGAGCTAAAGATTCAAACGCTTTTATCAGGTGAATACGATAAGAATAACGCCATCGTATCAATCCATGCTGGCTCGGGTGGACTAGAGGCTACTGATTGGGCAGAAATGCTATTAAGGATGTATCAAAGATGGTTTGATTTGAAAAAATTCAAGTATCAAATCACAGATCTTAACAATGAAGATGCTGGTGGTATCAAATCAGCTACCCTTTTAGTTAAAGGAGTAAATGCGTATGGATATTTGAAGGGTGAAAAAGGTGTTCATAGATTAGTAAGAATATCTCCTTTTGATTCGAATAAGAGAAGACATACTAGCTTTGCAAGTATTGATGTATATCCAGAATTAGAAGACGACCAAAATGTAGAGATAGACGATAAAGATTTGAGAATCGATACTTATAGGGCATCTGGAGCTGGGGGACAGCATGTTAATACGACAGATTCAGCCGTAAGGATAACTCACTTACCAACGGGTGTTAGTGTTAGTTCACAATCTGAAAGATCTCAGATACAAAATAGAGTTACTGCTATGAAAATGCTGATGGCCAAATTAGTACAGATAAAAGAAGAAGAACATAGAGAAAAGATAGAAGATATTCAAGGAAAATATTCGCAAATATCATGGGGAAGTCAAATCAGATCATATGTATTTCAACCATATACTTTGGTAAAAGACCATAGAACCAATTTTGAGATTGGCAATATCGAAAAAGTAATGGGTGGAGAGTTAGATGATTTTGTTAACGCATATTTAAATATGAAGGGACAGGAAAAATAATGAGCATAATAACGAGGTTGGCAAAGGTACTTAATATAAAAGCTAGTCAAGTTGAAAAGACAGTAGCACTAATAGATGAGGGTAATACCATCCCATTTATAGCTAGATATAGAAAAGAAGTGACGGGCAATCTAACTGATGAACAGTTGAGAACTCTTGAAGAAAGACTTAACTATTTTAGAAATCTTGATAAGAGAAAAGAAGAGGTTATTTCTTCGATTGAATCACAAGAAAAAATGACTGATGAACTATTATTAGCAATAGCCAAAGCAGAGACTTTGAAGGATGTTGAAGATATATATCTTCCTTACAAACCTAAAAAAAGAACAAGAGCGACTATCGCTAGAGAAAATGGATTAGAACCATTAGCGGATTATATATTGAATTTTGATAAAGAAGAAGATGATATACCTTCAGAAGCTGAAAAATATCTTGGCGAAAATGTGACAACAGCACAAGATGCCATCAATGGAGCAAAAGACATCATAGCTGAGATGATAAGTGAAAATGTAGATTTTAGAAACATCCTTCGTAGAGATGCAAAAAAAGTTGGCATGATTACTACTGAAAAAGCGAATATTGAAGCGGATAAAGAAGAAGATGCGATCGTCTATGAGATGTATTTTGACTATGAGGAAAGCCTTAAATCAATACCTTCACATAGGATATTAGCTATAAATCGTGGCGAAAAAGAAGGAATTTTAAAAGTAAAAGTAGTCTTGTATCATGAAGATAATATATTTGAGATAGCTGCTCATATCCAACCAAAAAGGTCAATAAAAAACTATAGCTATATATATGAAGCAACTGATGATAGTTATAAGAGATTGCTTTTTCCTTCAATAGAAACTGAGATAAGAAATGAGTTGACAGAAAAAGCCGAATCTCAGGCTATAGACGTATTTGCTACAAACCTAAAACCATATATCATGCAAGCTCCTATTAAAGAAACAGTTGTTATGGGACTTGACCCAGGATTTAGGACTGGTTGTAAACTAGTTGTTGTATCAGAAACTGGCGAGCTTCTATATAATAGCGTTATATATCCAGCTAAACCAAAGGAAGATATAGCTGGTTCTAAGCGTGAAATGTTAAAGCTAATTGAAAAATATGGTGTTGGACTAATTGCTATCGGTAACGGAACTGCTCCAAGAGAGACTGAACAAGTGGTTTCTTCGATGCTTTCTGAGATAAAAGGAAAGAAAGTATACTACACTATAGTTAATGAATCTGGAGCTTCTATTTATAGTGCATCAAAGGTAGGTATAGAAGAGTTTCCTAATCACGATGTTACTGTAAGAGGAGCTGTATCTATAGCAAGAAGAGTTCAAGATCCAATGGCAGAACTTGTAAAAATTGAACCTAAACATATTGGTGTAGGACAATATCAACATGATGTAAATCAAAAAAACCTTACTGAAACATTAGATAAGGTTGTTGAAGATTGTGTAAATAACGTAGGAGTAAACTTAAATACAGCTTCTCCTTCACTATTATCATATGTATCAGGAATAAATAAGACTGTTTCAAAAAATATAGTAGCTTTTAAGGAAGAAAATGGACCTTTTACAAGTAGAGCTCAGCTAAAAAAAGTTAAGGGACTTGGACCAAAAGCATTTGTTCAATGTGCGGGATTTCTAAGGATTCCTAATGGAAAAAACCCATTAGATAATACGGCTGTACATCCAGAAAGTTATGATATAGCAAAACAAATTATGAATGAAGATTTAGATGATATTAATATAGAAGAAAAAGCAACACAACTAGGTGTTGGTTTACCAACACTTAAGGATATAATTCAGGAACTTAAAAAACCTGGTAGAGATCCAAGAGAAGATATGCCTAAACCAATACTTAGAGCCGATGTACTAAGTATTGACGATTTATCTGAAGGAATGGAACTAAAGGGAACTGTTAGAAATGTGGTCGACTTTGGATTATTCGTAGATATCGGAATAAAAAATGACGGATTAGTGCATATATCTGAGATATCAGATGAATTTATAAAACATCCTAGCCAAGTGGCAAAGGTATCGGACATAGTAAAGGTAAGAATTATTAGTATCGATAAGAAACGCTCAAAGGTAGGGTTATCAATGAAAGGACTTAAATAATATGAGAATGAAGAATTTTTATATGCCAACTCTTAGAGAAAATCCAGCTGAAGCTGAGATAGCAAGTCATAGACTACTATTGAGAGCAGGCATGATTAGAAAAACGGCTTCTGGCATCTACACATATTTACCTTTAGGATTTAGAGCGATTAAGAAAATCGAAGGAATCGTAAGAGAAGGCATGGATAGATTTGGTGCACAAGAAGTTTTGATGTCTGCTATCCAACCACAAGAGATTTGGGAAGAATCAGGAAGATGGGCTAACTTTGGTCCAGAAATGTTCAAGCTAAAAGATAGAAATGATAGAACATTTTGCCTTGGACCTACAGCAGAAGAGTATTTTACGATGCTTGTAAGAGATGAACTTAAATCATACAAGCAACTACCTTTAAATCTATATCAAATTCAAACAAAATATAGAGATGAGAAAAGACCACGCTTTGGGATAAATAGAGCTAGAGAATTTACTATGAAGGATGCTTATTCATTTGATAAGGATCATGAAACTATGCTTGAATCATATAAAAATATGTGGCATGCATATGAATATATATTTGATAAAATTGGCTTAGATTATAGAGTGGTAAAGGGCGATAGCGGAGTTATGGGCGACAGCGACTCACATGAATTCGTAGCTATGAGTGAGACTGGCGAAGGAATAATTGTGTATAGTGACGACTCTGAATATGCAGCGACTGATGAAAAAGCAGAGGTTGTATTAGCTAAACCTGAGAAAGAAGAGATGAAAGATCTTGAAGAAGTAAGTACGCCTGATGTTAAGACTATAGAAGATTTAGCTGGTTTTCTAGATATGGAACCTAGTAGATTTGCTAAAGTAGTTGCTTTAAGAGTGGCTGACGAAAATGTATTTGTTTTAATTCCTGGAGACAGAGAGTTAAATATGGCTAAACTAGTTTCTTATTTAAAAGCACCAGAGCATGAGATTGAGATGCTATCAGATGAGCAAATAGAAAAAGCTACAGGTGCAAAAGCAGGTTTTTCAGGACCTATAGGATTAAAGGGAGTTAGACTGTTAGTTGATAAGAGAATAAGTGAGAGATCAAATCTTGTATGTGGGGCAAATAAAACGGATGCGCATATAAAAAATGTAAACTATGGAAGAGATTTTGAAGGCGAGATAGTTGAAGATCTTCTATTAATAAAGGAAGGCGACAAAGGGCCTAATGGTGAAGAACTTAAATTTGCTAGAGGAATTGAAGTCGGAAATATATTTCAACTTGGGACTAAATATTCTGAACCAATGAAAGCTACATTCTTAGATGAAAATGGAAAAGAAAAACCATTTATCATGGGAAGTTATGGAATTGGTATCACAAGAACGGTAACTGCTGTGATTGAACAAAACTATGATGAAAAAGGAATAGTTTGGCCGGCATCAGTAGCCCCATATCATGCCATCATAACTGTAATGAATATAAATGATGAGACTCAAATGGAATTAGCTAATGAGCTTTATGATCAATTATGGGATAAAGGTATCGAAACGATGCTAGACGACCGTAAGGAAAGACCGGGAGTTAAGTTTAATGACAGGGATTTAATTGGTATACCATACAGAATTACAGTAGGTAAGAAAGCTTCAGAGGGAATAGTAGAGTTTTCAACTAGAGCTGAAATGCTTAATGAAGACATTGATAAATCTGAATTATTGAATAAAATCAAATTGTAACATTCATTTCACTAAATGAATAAAGGTGGATTATTATACGATATTCAAGTATACAATGTAATAAATAATATTTCAAAGTGTAAACAAGTGTTAGACTTCCAACAATGACGCTTAATTGAATAATATTCAAAGCTAAAAATATAGAATAATATTAGTATATATAATAGAAAAATATAAAATATAATACATAAATAGTCTATTAAAGCTTGACAATGTATTCAAAAGTTATTATAATAAACAGCATATAGAAAAATTGAATGTGTTTCTATAACAAAACATTTAGGAGGATATTATGAAATCAACTAAAAAATTATTAGCTTTGTTATTGGCTTTAGTTTTAGTTCTAGCAGCTTGTGGTCCAACTACAACTCCAGAAGAACCAACTAAACCAACAGAAGGCGAAACGCCAACTGAACCAACAGAGCCAACTGAACCAACAGGTGAAGAGCCAACTGGTGAAGAAACACCTGAAGATCCAGCAGTAGCAGGCGTACAAAAGTTTGCTGACGCTGAAACTCTTGTAGTAGGAGCTCCAGAACTAAGTGGTGACTATATTAATGGTTTTGGTAATTCAAGCTATGACGTTTGGATTAAAAACCTTATAGGAACTTATGGTGGTGAATTAGGATACGCAACTATCTATTCAAATGCTAATGGCGAATTTGTAAACAACCCAACGGTTCAAGCACAAGACCCAGAAGTAACTACAAACGCAGATGGATCAAAAACTTACAGATTCTTCTTAAAAGATGGTCTAGTATGGAATGATGGTACACCAATCACAGCTAAAGACTATGTATTCGGTACATTCTTTACTTCATCTCCAGAATGGGGAACAACAGGTTCTCAAAACAACAACTCTGGTGAAGATTTAGTAGGATTCGTTGATTATAACGAAGGAAAAACTAGAACATTCCCAGGATTAAATCTAGTTGATGAAAAAACTTTTGAAATCACTTTAGATGCTTCAAAAGTACCTTACTTCTTCGAAACAGCTTTAGTAGCTACATCTCCAACTCCAATGCATAGATACGCTCCAAACCTAGATATCGTTGGTAGCGAACTTGTAGTAGAAGAAGGATATACAGTAACTGATGCAGATAAAGCTTTATTAGTAACTGGTCAAGAAGACGTAGTTGAAGCAGCTAAGACAACTCATGATGCTGAAGTTAAAGCAGTAACTGATGCAGCAAATGCTACACCAGAAGAAGAAACAGAAGAAACTAAAGCAGCTAAAGAAGCAGCTCAAAAAGTATTAGATGATTTTAACGCTTTAGTAGAAGCAGGAACTTTACAAGAAACATTGGATGCAGCTAATGCTGAAGGTGGCACTCCACTTGATCCAAAACTTGATACACTTGTAAAAACAAAATTAGCTTTAACAGCTGAAGAAACTAAATTAGCTGGATATAAAGATGGTACTATTGAATTAGAACCAATCAACTTATTAATGACAGCTGCAGCAAACGACATAGCTTATACTTATAGATTTAAGCCAGACGTAACTGCTGGACCATACAACTTCGTTTCATTAGAAAACGGTATGGCTAAAGTAACATTAAATGACAAATTCGTTGGTAACGCAAGCGGCAAAAAACCAACAATCAAAAACGTTATAGTACAAACAGTTCAAGCAACAATCGACGTTGACTTAGTAATAGCTGGTACTGTAGACTTAGCTCCTGGCGTTATCGAAGGTGCTAAGATAAACAAAGCAAAACAAACTCCAGATAAAGTTGGTATGGCAACATACTACAGAAACGGTTACGGAGTTATGCCTATATTAACTCATATGGGAGCAACACAACATAAAGGTGTTAGACAAGCAATTGCTTACTCACTTGATAGAACAGGATTCGTTCAAACTATCGCAGAAGGTTACGGAACAGTTGTTAACGGAGCTTTCGGTGTTGACCAATGGGAATATGTAGATGCTACTGAAGAAGGTAAATTAGATGATTTAATCAACTATACAGTAAACGTGACAGCTGCAAATGCTGCATTAGATACTACTCCTTATAAATTCGAAAAAGATGGTACTACACCATGGGATGCTGAAAAAGCAGCTACAGAATTTGCATCAAATTCTGACGGATTTAGCTATTGGAGATATGACGCTGAAGGTAACCAATTAAGAGTTATCCACGAAGGTACAGTTGATAATACAGTTACTGACTTAATTAATACTCAATTACCAAATAACGCAAAAGCAGTTGGTATGCAATATATTATTAATGCAGTTGACTTTGCTACATTATTAAATCACTACTACTATCCAAAAACTGATGACAAAGAAGCTCCAACAGTATTCAACATGGGTAACGGATTTGGTACTCCAAACGATCCTTACTATTCATGGCATAGTTCTCAAATCGGTGCAGGAAACTTATCAAATGTTAACGATCCTGAACTTGATAAAGTATTAGATACTATGAGAAAAGCTGATGCTACTGATAGAGAAACTTGGTTAAACGGTTGGGTAACTTTCCAACATTGGTATAATGAAAACATGCCAGCAATACCTCTATATGGTAATGAATATCATGATATTCATACTTCAAGAGTACAAGGATTAGAAACTACACCATTCTATGATTGGTCATATGTAATTACTAATCTTACACTTGCTCAATAATCAAAATTAATTGATTAATCTTAATTAATAGATTATAGTAAGTAATAATATAATATATACTTAGGGAGGCGAGTTATTCTCCTCCCTATGTTATGTTTATGGCCTATTAATGTCTGATGAAAATCAGCCTAATAGAGAAAGCTTATAATAATTTATGACCCACATATGTGAGGTCTATTTCGCATTTGTAGGTCATCAATTATAAAGAAAGGGGATACCCGTTAAACGGGAGTTATTATGTTTAAGTATATTTTAAAAAGAATTATCAATTTAATACCAGTTTTATTGATTATTTCAATCTTACTTTTCACTCTTAGTGAGGCTATGCCAGGATCACCTATCGACCAGATGATACCTCAAAACATTAAGTCTGAAAGGCAAAAAGAACAGTTAAGAAAGAATTTAGAAGAAAAGTACAATCTAAATGGAAGTATTCCAGAAAGATATATTGGATGGCTTTTCAGGATATCACAGGGAGAATTCGGTCAATCCACTAGATATCAAAGAGATGTTAAGGAAGTTTTGGCTCAACCATTAAAGAACACATTAATATTAAATTTGGGTTCTACGTTGATCGCATTTTTCTTATCGTTAATAATAGGGATTAAATCTGCCGTCAAAAGAGGCGGAGTTTACGATAAATTTTGGCAAGTATTCTCATTATTTGGGATATCAATACCTACATTTTTTACAGGTATGATTTTAATCTATGTATTTGCCCTAAAATTAGGATGGTTACCAGCAGGTATGATGCCTGTTAATAATGATATTGGTCTTTGGTTACGACATTTAGCTCTGCCAACAATAACTCTTACTATAGGTTCGTTAGCATCTACATCTAGATACGTAAGAAATTCAATGATTGATGCACTAAGCAATGACTACATAAGAACTGCTAGAGCAAAAGGCTTGAGTGAAAAGACAGTAATTTATTCTCATGCATTTAGAAATGCTTTAATACCAGTAGTTACAGTAGTTGCTTGGTCATTAACTGGATTATTAAGTGGGGCTGCTATTACAGAACAATTATTCGCATACAATGGTATAGGTAAATACTTTATAGCATCTATATTAGCTCAAGATTATAATGTAATCATGACATTAAATATGATGTATGCTTTATTGTCAGTTATTGGTAACTTATTGATGGATATTGGTTATTCATTAGTAGACCCAAGAGTTAAATTATCATAGGAGGGCTTATGTTAGAAAAAATTAAAAACATATTTAGAAAAAGCGATAAGCCTAGTGAAGTTGACGTAGAGACTTTATTAAAGGAAGAAGCTATTACTTCTCCTGCAAAACAAATAGTAAAAAGATTTTTCCAAAACAAATTGGGAGTAATTGGTCTTGTTGGATTCCTAGCAATTGTATTAACAGTTTTTATAGGATCATCACTTTTAAAGTATGATGCATATTATTCACAAGGCGTTATGAAAAACATCGGAACTGGTTCAGGATACATGAACATTCCAAATCAATTAGAAAAAGAAGGTATAAAGAAGATTGATATTGGTACTACTTTTTCGATTGGTTTATCAAAAGAAAATAACTTCTTTGTATGGGGTTATTATGAACCTCAATTAGGAGAGGTGCCAGAGGCTGCTACTGCAGTACAAGGTAAGGTTAAAGATATAGCTGCCGGTGATAAGCATGTATTGATATTAACTGAAGATAATAAAATCATTGGATGGGGAGATAATGCTCATGGACAAATAGAGCATCCAACTGATTTCGATAAATTGATAGAAGAAGAAGGAATCTCATATATTGGAGCAGGAGATCTTTATTCAGTACTTTTAACTGATAAAGGAACATTTAAGGCTTGGGGAGCTACTTTACCTACAAACCTTCATAGAATTAGTACAGCATATAATCAAAATATCGCATATGTAGAAGAAGGTTCAGTAGACGTATTAGCTCTTACAAAAGACGGACGTGTTGTTGTATTAGGACAAAAAGGTTCTGAGCTTGACACAGCGCTACCTGAAGAAATAGGTAGAAATGGAACTGTTAAGATAGTAGAAATAGGCAGGATGAGATACTCAGGTGCAGCAGTTGACGAAAATGGTAAACTATATACTTGGGGATCAAGCTTAGATGGTGCGAATAAAGCGCCAGAAATTGATGGAAAAGTAATTAAATTAGAATCTGGTAGAGAAAGTATAGTGGCTCTTACAGATACAGGCAAAGTATATGCTTGGGGAAATAATAACTACGGTACTTTAGATTATCCTAAGGATGATGGATATAAAAACATATTTGCAGGATTCTTTAATAATTATGCTATAAAAGAAAGTGACACAGGTGAGACTCAATCAGTATCTACTTGGGGACTTGACGGTTTCATAATGGGATCTGATGAGCAAGGTAGAGACTTATTTACTCGTTTAGTAAACGGTGGTAAGATGACTTTATTAATCGCTTTAGTAGCTGTAGTAATTCAAATAGTTATCGGGGTAACTGTAGGGGTTGTGGCAGGATTCTATGGTGGAGTTGTAGATAACATACTTATGAGATTTGCGGAAGTTGTTGCATCTTTCCCATTTTACCCACTAATTATCACTATATCTGCATTGTTGCCTGTGGATACGTCTCAATACACTAGATTAATTATGATAATGTTTATATTAGGTATATTGAACTGGACTGGTATCGCTAGACTTGTTCGTGGAGAGATATTATCAGAAAGACAAAAAGACTATATAACAGCAGCAAAAGCATTAGGGTTAAAAGAAAGCAAGATAATGGCGAGCCATATGGTTCCAAACATTATTTCTATTATCATAGTACAAGCTACTTTAGGATATGCAGGAAGTTTATTATCAGAAGCAGGATTATCATTCCTTGGTTTTGGTGTTAAAGATCCATTCCCATCTTGGGGAAATATGCTTTCTAAAGCTAATGAAGTAGCCGTTCTAGAAACTTACTGGTGGCGTTGGGTATTCCCTGGTTTATCGGTATTCTTAACAGCTTTAACAGTTAACTTTATAGGTGATGCGTTAAGAGACGCTATGGACCCTAAAGCGCTAGAAAGGTAGGAATTATGTCATTACTAGAAATTAAAAATTTACACACATATTTCAGCACTAAAAGAGGTTTGATAAAGGCTGTTGATGGTGTTGATCTAACGATCGAAGAAGGACGTACACTTGGTGTAGTAGGTGAGTCTGGTTCAGGAAAGAGCCAAACAGCGATGAGTATCTTACAATTATTTGAACCAAACCAAAAAATTCATAATGGTGAGATTATTTTCGATGGCAACAAGATTTCTGAATATAATACAAAACAATTGGAAAATGTTAGAGGTAATGAAGTATCAATAATTTTCCAAGAACCTATGACTTCTTTGAATCCAGTATTTACAGTAGAAAGACAACTTAGTGAAGCATTTATGCTTCATCAAGGTATGAATAAAAAAGAAGCAGCATTAAACTCAGTAAAGATGCTTGAGATGGTTAAGATCCCTAACCCAGATGTAGTAGTTAAACAATATCCGTTTGAACTTTCTGGTGGGATGAACCAAAGAGTTATGATCGCGATGGCATTGGCATGTAAACCAAAATTACTAATTGCCGATGAACCAACGACAGCTCTTGACGTTACTATTCAAGCCCAAATATTGAAGTTAATGAACGATTTAAAAGCAGAAACAAATACAGCTATTATGTTTATCACTCACGATTTAGGAGTTATAAACCAAATGGCAGATGATGTAGCAGTTATGTATGCTGGACAAGTAGTAGAACAAGCTCCAGTAGACTATATATTTGATGGATCAATGACTAAGTATTCTCATCCTTATACGGAAGGTCTACTTGCATCAATCCCATCAATCACATCAAAAAGAGATGAAAGATTAGATACGATTCCAGGCTCTGTACCTCATCCATTGGCTATGCCGAATGGTTGTAGATTTGCAGATAGATGTAAATATGCTACTCAAAAATGTAAAGATAATATGCCTGAGCTTGAAGAAGTAACTAAAGGGCAATTTATCAGATGTTTCTATCCTGAAAAGGGGGTAAGAAGTAGTGGAAAATAAAAACGAAAAGAAGGTATTGTTTTCGGTAAAAAACCTAAAAAAATACTTCCCATTAAAAAAGAAACCATTTGAGAGAACACAAAGATATGTTAGAGCGAATGAATCAATCACTTTAGATATATATGAAGGAGAGACATTAGGTCTTGTAGGAGAGTCTGGATGTGGTAAATCTACATTTGGAAGAACTATCATTCAGTTATATGAACAAACTGGTGGATCTACTTTATACTATGGAAGAACATTGGCTGATTTTGCTCCAAAATACGCGGCTAAAGTTATAAAGGCTATTCCAAGTCTTTTCCCTAAATACTTAAAGGAAAAGCAAGAATTTGAAAAGCTAAGTGCTGAATTTGAAGCAGCTGAAGATAAAAAGGCTATCGAATTAGAAGAAAAAGCAATTAATAAGAGAAGAGATATAGAAGAAAAATATTTCAACATGTTACGAATTGCTGGTGGACTTTTAGTTCATAATGATTTGAAAAAAGTTTCTGATACTTTATTAGAAGAATATAATGAAAAAGTTGTTGGTGCAAATATAAGAAGAGATATCGAAAAAGTAACTCTTCAAATACATGACGACCATTTAGCTAATAAAAAAGCTGATAATGAAAGAAAACTTCAAGAACTAAATAATAAATTAGATCAACAAGTTCAAGAAATTGAAAGCAAGAGACTAAATACTCAAAAACTAAGAGATGAGATATCTTCAAAAGAAGGTTATGATTTCTATGAAGAGATGAAAGATACAGGAATAGATTTATCTGAATTGACTACAAATGAGATGCGTGAACTTAGAAAAGAAATGCAAATGATTTTCCAAGATCCATATTCTTCATTAGATACAAAGATGACTGTAGGTAATATAATTGGTGAAGGTGTATTAGCACATAAGATGTTTAAGTCTAATAAATCTAAAGAATACCAAGATCATATTATTAAAGTTATGGAACAATGTGGTCTAGCAGATTACTTTATTCATAGATATCCTCACCAATTCTCTGGTGGACAAAGACAAAGAATCGGTATAGCAAGAGCATTAGCTCTTCAACCAAAATTCATCGTAGCCGATGAAGCCGTATCTGCGCTTGACGTATCTATTCAATCTCAAGTAATTAACTTATTACAAGACTTAAAAGAAGAAAACAACTTAACATATCTATTTATCACTCATGACTTATCAGTAGTTAAATACATTTCCGATAGGGTTGGAGTTATGTATCTAGGTAATCTAGTTGAGTTAACACAATCAGATAAATTATTTGAAAAACCACTTCATCCATATACACAAGCTCTATTAGCAGCTATTCCTAGAACGGATGTTGAACATAATACAGAGCTATCTATACTTGAAGGTGATATCCCATCAGCGGTTAATCCACCAAAGGGATGTAAATTCCATACAAGATGTAAATATGCTATGGACGTATGTTCTCAATTTGAACCAGCATGGAATGAACAAGAAAAAGATCATTTTGTTGCTTGTCACTTATATGCTATGGAACCTGAAGAAAGAGAACAATATATGAAAGAAGTAGATGAAAGAGTATTAGAAGAACAAAAAGCTTCTGGTAAAGCTTTCGAAAATCTAGAGGAAGTAGTTAGCGAATAATGGCAAATTTATTTAGAAAACCAAAAGATGAAAGTGAATTTGCAAAACTTTCAAAGGAAGAGCAAAAAGAACACTTAAGTAAATTGGGCGAGAATTTTACAAAGAAAGATGAACTAGCTATGTTGATAGCAGCTTTTAAGGTTTTCTTGCCACCGATTCTAGTGATCATATTGATAATTTATTTGATTACAAAACTATTTGTATAAACAAGGGCTGTTGAAAAACAGCTCTTTTATATTGCTATCATTAGTAAATTCAACAGGTAAAATTTGATGAAAGTTTAATTAAAAACTTGATTTTTTAGCAATTTGAGCTATAATAAACAGTGTCCAGATTTTGTTCAATTAGATCTGGGTATAAATGAAATGTTATAGGGAGAACCCCTAAATATTTAACAGGAGGAAATAGAATGAAGAAAATATTCGCGCTTTTATTAGTATTAACATTAGTTTTAGTTGGATGTGGACAAGGTACTTCAACTACTGACAAACCAGAAACAACAACTGGCGAAGCAAAAACTATTACTAAAACAGTAAAAGGACACAATGGAGATGTAGAAGTAACTACAACTTTTGATGCAGCAGGAAAGATTACTGAAGTTAAAGTAGGTAAACATGAAGAAACTGAAGGTCTTTCAGACCCAGCTATCAGCGATGTTCCAAAATCAATCGTTGAAAAGAATTCAGTAGCAGTTGACACTGTTGGTGGAGCTACAGTAACTTCAAAAGCTATCATCGATGCTGTAACACAAGCTATCACAGAAGCAGGATTTAACCCAGCTGATTATGGTGCTAAATAGTAAATAAAAAGATAGTAAGAGAGGTTAGATTTGAGAAATCATTTCTAACTTCTTTTTTTATCTTTGTCAAAATGAAAGAACAATCATATGGTATAATAGAAACAAGAATAATATATGAGGTGAGATATGATTTACGAAAAATTAGAAAAAGCTTATAAAAATATTAGAGAAAAAACAGATTTTGAACCGGAATTAGCGATTGTTTTAGGTTCAGGACTTGGTAAATTAGCAGATCAAGTTGAAATGATTGATGAGATAAGCTACAAGGACATCGAAGGATTTCCTGTATCAACAGCTCCAGGTCATAAAGGAAGATTTATCTTCACTGAGATTCATGGAGTAAAGACTGTTATCATGCAAGGAAGAGTTCACTATTATGAAGGATATCCTATGAGCGATGTAGTATTACCTACTAGATTGATGGGCATGATGGGTGCTAAGACTCTTATCGTTACTAACGCTGCTGGTGGAGCAAATCCAGAATTTAATGTTGGTGATTTAATGGTTATTAGAGATCATATAGCTCAATTTGTGCCATCACCTTTGATAGGACAAAATGTTGAACAACTTGGCGTAAGATTTCCTGATATGACTGAAGTTTATAAAAAAGAATATAGTGATTTAATAACTAAGATAGGTAAGGAAAAAGGATTTAACATGAGAGAAGGAGTTTATTGTCAATTTACAGGACCTGCTTATGAGACTCCTACTGAAGTAAAGATGGCAGCTCTTCTTGGAGCTGATGCTGTTGGTATGTCAACAACTGTTGAATCAACTGCTGCAAGACATATGGGCATGGAAGTTTGTGGCATAAGCTTAATCACAAATAAAGCTGCTGGACTTTCAGATGAACTTCTTTCAGAACAAGAAGTAATTGATGCTGGTGAAGCTGCATCTGAATATTTTATAGACCTTGTTTTAGAATTTGTTAGACAATACAAATAAGATGAATAAAATTAATCGTAATCAACAAATTGCGATAGAAACCATTGATGGACCTGTGCTTATTATCGCAGGTCCTGGAAGTGGTAAGACTTATACGATAGTAGAGCGTGTGATACATATGGTGGCTGATAGAGATATCGAACCATCACAAATAATGGTTTCTACATTTACCAATAAGGCTGCTACTGAACTTTTGGATAGACTATCATTAAAATTTAAAGAACTAAATATTGCTAAAGATATTAACGATATGTTCCTAGGAAACTTCCACGAAATTTGTAGAAGAATAATAGATGAATATATCGATTATTTAGATTTAAAACGTGGTTATCAGATGATTGATGATGTGGCGAAAAGATATATTATCTCTAAGTATATAGACCATTTTAGAAAGATTAAAAATTATGCCACATACTATCAAAAATATGAGATTAAAAATATCGAAAAAACACTTCAAGCAATTTTTGAAGATGGGATAATTGATAGAAAATCTAATAATGTTGAGCACCAAGTGATGTTTGATATAGCATCATTATATGAATCTATTATGAAAAAACATAATATTTTAGATTTTTCTATGATCTTATATCATACTTATAAGCTATTAAAAACTCATCCTAAGGTTAGAGATGAGCTAAGAGATAAAATCAAATATATTATGATTGATGAGTATCAAGATACAAATAGAGTTCAAGAAAAGATTTTATTTGAGCTATTAAACGATGAAGAGAATATTTGTGTAGTTGGTGATGACGATCAAGGATTATATAGATTTAGAGGTGCCACTGTAAAGAATATTCTTGAATTTGGCAAGCAATTTAAGCAGCCAGTAACCAGGGTAAACTTAGAGACAAACTATAGGTCGACTCAAGATATCATAGACTTTTATATTCAATTTATGGATTCAATTAGGTCCTATGTAAAAGATATAGACAAGTATAGATATGATAAGAAGATTTACTCAAATGACCCGAACAACTCAAAGTCGGTTTTTAAGTTAGGTGCATTAAATGAAGATGAGTATCGAGAAAAAATCGTTTCATTAATATTAGAGCTTAAATCAAAAGGCGTCATCAATGAATATAATGAGGTTGGTGTGCTTGTGACATCTGTAAACGACCAAAGGGTAGCTAAACTTGGAACAGCTCTAAAAAAGGCTAATATTGGATTGTACACGCCAAAGACTTCTACACTTCTAAGTCGAACGGAGATCCATTTAATCATCGGTGCTATTTATGCGATTTTTCTACCATACATTCAAAAGAATAAAGTGATTATCGACTATAAGACACAGGAATTTTTAGGAATATGTCTTGGTGAATTTTTGAAAAAATCAAAAAAAGATGAAAACATGGAGATATTTATCGAAAGTATGTCAAAATACTTGTTGAAAGACTCGTTTTCTATCACTATGCTTGATATCGTCTATAGACTTTTTAGATATGAGCCTTTTAAGTCCATACTTGATGATGAGATAAATGAAAAATCCAAAAAGAATATATCAAGATTTTTAGAACTTATTGAAAGTTATGAGTCAATTCATCAAAATTTCAATATAAATCAAAACGAGATTTCAAAATATGTGAGTGGTTTCTTTGGCGATTTTGTCGCTTTTATTAAACAAGAGAAAGTGGCTGAATTTGATGAAGATACCATAATCCCACAAAAAGACCAGGTATCCCTATTAACTATTCATTCTTCAAAGGGAATGGAATATCCAGTAGTAATCATGGCAAGCTTATGGGATAAGCCATTTAATTCATATAAATTTACGCTTGATAATATGATAAACTCATTGCTTTCTGAATATGGTAGAGAAGAGTTTGAACCTATTAAATATAACGAAATTCTAGATTATTATAGGAAGTATTTTACTGGATTTTCTAGAGCAAAAAATCTTTTAATCCTAGCGGGAATAGAATCAGATGCGTTGGTATCATATGCTATAAAACCATTTTACGAAAAATTAAGTGAGATTAAAGAGTCTGATTTTTCTGGGATTAGAAGAGAACCTTATAAGGAAGAAACGATAAAGAAAGTATATTCCTATACACAAGACATAGTAAATTATCGCAAATGTCCAAGAGCTTATTATTTTTTCAGGCTGTTTAAGTTTAGAAAACTAACAAGCACAGGGATTTACTATGGAAGTATAGTTCATGAGACTATTGAATATATTAATAAGAGATATATTGATAATGAGCCTCTTGATCGGGATGATATCCATGAGCAAGCCACGCTTATAGCTCGTTCAAAATATCTTAAAGGCGCTATAGGACTTACTAAGGATAGCATCGATATTATAAAACAAGAAGTAGATAAATACCTTGATTTTATGGAATATTTTGATGCGATTTTGGATTCTGAACTTCAAATTTCCATGGCGACTAAGGATTATATACTAACGGGTAATGTCGATTTAATATATGAGAAAAATGGGAAGCTTGGCATCATGGACTTTAAGACGGGTCGTTCACCAGTAGAGATTGGTAACGATGAGTTATTGAATCAATACATGGGACAGCTAAGACTTTATGCTTATTTATATAAGGAGACAAAGAAGCAAGATATAGATGATATAGTTCTTTATTTTACAGGATTAAATAATCAAGACTCCATTCATGGTGAACATTTAAGGAAAAATGATATTGATATCGACCATATTGACAAGACGATAAGACAAATTGAAACAGATAAAGAATTTAAGAAAACAGATGATATAGAAAAATGCAAATATTGTGAAATGCGTTTTTACTGCGATCGAGTGTAAAAAAAAGTGGCCTTCGGCCACTTTTTTATGCTTTACTCGACACTAAGCTTATACTTCAATATACCTTGTGTCCCAAGCTATAAACTTTTCCACAGAAAAGTCCGAAGCGAGGAATCCGCAGACCAGAAGCTTCATTAAAAAAGCGACCTGCTGGACTGACATATTTGAAGTGGTTTTTTACCACAACTTTTTTGGCCAGTTTAAGCAGGTCGCATATCAATCAAAAGCTTCGCCAGTCGAGGCATGCAGCTAGGACCTTTTTTGTGGAAAAGTCTGAGGACCAGCTTGCGAAAAATTTGGGCTCGAAAAGTTTTTATTCTTATATACATTATAAGTATATTCAAATACGTCATCGCCTTGGATTTCTGTTTGAAGGTCTGATTGTTCGATTAGTTCCCAGTTTTCTAGTTTTTCTAAGTTTGGGATGGCTGTATCGAATCGTTCATATGCCTTGTCAACAAGGGTGATGTAAGCATATTCACATTTATCGATTAATTGATCTACTAGATTTCCACCGCCAATTAGAAACACTTTCTTGTTGTCTACATTTATTTCTTTTAGTTTATCGTCTAATTTTGACACATCTGTCACAACGATGGCATCGTGATTTACGTAGTTTCCATCTCTAGTTATCACTACATGAGTTCTATTTGGAAGTGGTTTTGAGCCAGGAAGGGATTCAAGTGTTTTTCTGCCCATAACCATGATATGTCCAGAAGTTATTTCTTTAAATCTCTTAAGGTCTTTTTTAAGGTGAAATAACATATCACCGTCAACACCTATCGAAAAGTTTCTATCTACACCTATTATTAATATCATATTACCTCCATGAGTATTTAATGCATTTTACCTTCTGTAAAATGAATTGTTGCTTTCGTAAAGATTATACCATATAAATGGGAATATTTACTCTTTGTACAAAACAATGAGCTTTGATTCTATCGTTATCGCTCGTTTTTTGGTATAATAGTAAAGATATATAGATTGGAGTTAAAATGAAAAAAATTAATGTAAAAGAATCTTGGTTAAATACTTTAACTATGGGCTTGTTGGGAGCGGTGTTAATGTATCTATACTCAAGAGTGGGAGAATTTGCGACTATATTACAAATACTTCCTTTTATGGTCTTATATGTTAATGATGGCCTTAAATCAACATTGGTTGCTATGTTGATTACGTATGTGATTGGATTTTTCTTAGTAGATATAGTTAGTTTAGTTTACTTGATAGTCTTTTTAAGCACATCATCACTATTTATAGGATACTCAATAAAAAACAAAAAAAAGTTATCATATATTTTATTAAATGCGACCTATATAAAGATTGCATGTTTTTTAGCGTTAGCACTTTTCTCATATTATGTGCTTGAAGTAAACTTTATCGAAGTTATGAAGGAAGCCTATCAAAAAAGTATTGAATCTGTTGAAGCTAGCCTTGCTATGAACATTGATTTATCGAAGGCACAAATAGATGGATATATGAAGACTTTAAGAGCATCGGTAGATGTGGCTGTTGAAAATATTCCGGCAATAGTTTTTATCTTTAGCTTTATAGGAGTCTTTATCAATACCATACTAGGACTAAAAATGCTTAAGAAATCTCGTGGAGATATCAAATATGTGACAAAGCTAAACCTTTTAGGTGCATCGCCTGAATTAAAGATAGCAAGTGTATCGACCACTGCTATTGTATTTATAATTTATTTACTAGGATTTGAACATATAGATACTCTGATATCGAATGTTATGATGGTATTGGGATTTTTCTACTTGGTAAATGGTGTATTGGTGGCAGATTTTATTATTGAAAAGAATAAAAGAAATTGGATGAGATTTATCATGCCAGTATTATTTATAGTTTTACTACAAGCATATTTTGCATACGTGATAATTGGTTTTTTAGATATGATATTTAATTTTAGAAGGAGGATAATACTTTATGAAAACACGATTGGGAAATAATTTTGACTTTGATACTTGGTTTGTTCCTGGTGTTGCTATTGTCCTATCCATTATAATTTCTTTTTTTAACATATACATTGGCTTGATAGCATTTGCTCTTACTGGGTTTGGAGTGTATAAGACTTATAAACAAGATAAGAAAAGAAAAGATTATATTAAGAATTATTTAGATGAGTTGGACATTGCTTTTGAAGGTGTTACCAAAAATGCCATATTTAATATGCCATTTCCAGTAGCTTTATTAAATGATGACTATAAACTATTATGGTATAACAACAGATTCAAAACTATGTCGAATCAAACGGATAGTTTAGTAGATAAAAACATCACACAAATACTTCCAAATCTTGATAAAGACGCTATAGCAAAGCAAGATAAATCAAAGATTTATGAATTATTTGATAAGAAATATGTAGTTTATACTAATCATGTTAAAGAAAAAGGAGGAGAGGACCTTACTTTAATTTATCTTATTGATGATACAAGTCATCAAGACCTGATTAGTGAATATGAAAATACAAAATTAGTTATGACAAGTATTCATATAGATAACTATGATGAGTTAATGACTAATACTCCAAGTGAAAGAAGACCACTTTTGTTTGCGCAAATAGATAGATTGGTTAGTGTCTATTTTCATGATAGAGGAGCTAGTATAAAGAAATATGAAAATGATAAATACATTGGTGTATTGACTGCTAGTCAACTTAAAGAGTTTGAAAAAGACAAGTTCACTATCGTAGATAGAGTTAGAGATACAAAAATAGGCAATACAATACCACCTACATTATCAATCGGTTTTGGTAGAGGTCAGATCGCTCCAAGAGAAAATGAGAAAGCTTCTAATGCAGCTTTAGATGTAGCTTTGGGACGTGGTGGTGACCAAATAGTTGTTAAAAATGGTGAAGATCTTCAATATTATGGAGGACAAAACAAAGCCACTCAAAAAAGAACGAAGGTTAAAGCTAGAGTTATAGCGCATGCACTGGCTCAATTAGTTGACAAATCGACAGAAGTATTTGTTATGGGACATAAAAATCCTGATATGGATTCATTTGGTTCGGCTTTAGGGTTATTTCACGCGGTTGAAAGAAGAAACAAAGATGTTTATATAGTTCTTAAAGAAGTAACGCCAGCGATAAAAAATTTGTATGTTAGAGCTATTAGCATGATAGATGGATTGGAAGCTAATATCATAACTCCAGATGAAGCTTATGAAAAAGCTAGAGCATCTTCATTAATCATTGTTACTGATAACCATAGGAGAAATTCTACTGAGGAACCAAGACTGTTTGAAAAGTCTAGCAATATTTTCTTAATAGATCATCATAGAAGAGGTAAAGACTATATAGATAATGCTACCTTAATATACATGGAGCCTTATGCATCAAGTTCTTCAGAACTAGTAACAGAGATGTTAATGTATATGGGTGAAGATATAGCGATTAATGAAACTGTAGCAGAAGGATTACTAGCTGGTATCACAGTAGATACTAAGAATTTCTTCTATCAAACGGGAGTTCGTACATTTGAAGCGGCATCTGTTCTGAAAAGATATGGTGCAGATTCGATGGTAGTAAAGCAATTATTTAAAGATGATATTGAGTTGATTAAGTATAAGTCGGAGATAATAGCAAGCGCAGAAAAGTATCATGATAGTAATTTGATAGGTGTATTTAATAAACAGATGGATTCTTCTTCATTGATAGCATCACAAGCAGCTGATGATTTATTAAATGCTGATGGTATCGAGGCATCATACGTATTGACGACAGTGGATGGAAAGACACATATTAGTGCAAGATCACTAGGAGCAGTGTCCGTTCAGTTAATTATGGAAAAGCTAAATGGTGGTGGACATTTGACAGCTGCTGCTACACAGCTTGATATGAGCATAGAAGATGCGATAGTTAAGTTAAAAGAGACAATAGATAGTTATAAGTTAGGAGAGTAAAATGAAAATAATATTATTAGAAGATGTAAAAGGTTTAGGCAAAAAGGGTGAATTAGTAAATAGTAAGACTGGGTATTTTAGAAATTTCCTAGCACCAAAGAATTTAGCTGTTGAAGCAACACCTGCAAATAAAAAGGCTTGGGAAGAAGAACAACTACAAAAAGCTGAAATTTTCAAAGAAAATAAAAACCTTGCTTTAGAATTAAAAGAAAAATTAGAAAATACAAAAGTTGTTTTAAAAGTAAAAAGTGGTAATGATGGCAGACTTTTTGGCTCTGTGACATCAGGCGATATCGCAAAAGCGCTTAATGAACAACATAAATATGATATAGATAAAAAGAAAATTGAACTTGGCGAAAATATTAAAACGGAAGGTGTTCATAAGGTTGGAGTTAGAGTGTTCCCAGAGATACTTGCCCAATTAAATGTAGTTGTTGAAAAAGAATAGAGGATAATATGGATCAAGAAATTAAAGGCAATGCTCCGCAAGCGGTTGAGGTCGAAAAGTCAATTCTCGGACTGGTAATCGTTAATAACAACTTAATAAATATTTTATTAGAGAGAATGCGTTCTGATTATTTTTATGATCCTAGAAATAAGATTATCTTTGATGCTATTAGAGACCTTAACTTCTTAAATAAGCCTGTAGACTATACGACTATAGCAAATGAACTAGAAAAGAGTAAAGGACTTGAGAGCATAGGTGGTACTTCATATATATATAATCTTTTAGAACCTTCATACTATGCTGCAAATATTGAAGTATACATGGAGATAGTTAAGGAAAAGGCCATACTTAGAAATCTTCTAGGTCTTGGTCATGAGGTAGTATCAGACGTATTTAATGGACAAGATGACTCTGAGTCAATAATAGGTAAATTCTCCGAAAAATTGTTTAGGATGAGTGAGTATTCGACAGAAGAAGGACTTACAAAATTAGAACAAATAGTACCTAGCACTTATCAATATATGATTGAGATGAAGGATAATGATGGTGAACTTACAGGAATTACCACAGGATTTAAGGACTTAGATAGACAATTAAGTGGTCTACAAAATTCAGATTTAATACTATTAGCTGCTAGACCTTCTGTTGGTAAGACAGCTTTAGGTATCAATATGGGGATCAATGCCGCTAAAGCTGGTAAGAGAGTCGCAGTATTTTCTTTAGAAATGAGTAAGAGACAGATATCTCAAAGAATTATCTCGATGCTTACTATGGTCGAGCTTCAAAATATTATTTCGGGAAATATCACCGAAGAAGACTGGCAAGTTTTATTTACAAAAGTTGAAGAGATTAAAGATTTAGATGTTTATATTGATGACACGGCTAGTATATCTCTTACAGAATTAAGAGCGAAAGCGAAAAGAAAAAAGCAAGAAGTAGGTTTAGATTTGATCGTTATCGACTACTTACAGCTTATGACTACAGATTCAAAGCGTGTTGAAAATAGACAACAAGAAATATCAAATATATCAAGAGGATTAAAAGCATTGGCGAAGGAATTAAATATACCTGTGCTGGCTTTATCGCAATTGTCTAGAAAGTCTGAGGAAAGAACAAATAAAAGACCGATGTTATCTGACCTTAGAGAGTCTGGGGCGATCGAGCAAGATGCCGACGTTGTTATGATGCTTTATAGGGATGACTACTATAACGAAGATACAGAGCATCCCGATGTCCTAGAAGTTATCGTTGGAAAGCATAGAAATGGTCCTACGGGAACAGTCTATCTACATTTCAACAAACCATATACTTCATTTATGGATACGGAATATGTCCCAGAAGATAATAGCTAAGAGGGATGAATACTACATTAAAGATCTGGAAGCACAGGATAGATTTTTATTGAATAAATGGGCGGAGTTTGAAGACCCAATTTTCTATGGATACAATTATGTTGATATGAGCGATAAGGAGTTAAGCTATTGGTATAGTACCAAACAATATCCTTTTAGGGTATCGTATTTTAGCGTGATGGACTATGATGGAAATATGATTGGATATCTTGGGATTAAAGAAATTAACCGTTTTACAAAGGCGGCAAAGCTTGGTATAGTTCTTGACCCCAGACATGTATCAAAGGGGTATGGAACTTTGATAATGAAGGATTTTTTAGCATACTATTTTGATGAATTAAACATGAAAAGGCTTAATTTAGAGGTTAATGGGTGGAATAAAAGAGCTATTAATCTATATAAGAAGTTTGGGTTTAAATACTATGGTGAATATATGCAAAAATTCGAAAACCAGACATTAGACATTTACTCGGACGAATACAGCGATGTAAGTGAATTTTTCGAAGAGAAAACTTTAGGATTATATAATAAGATATATAAGATGAGTATGACTAAACTAGAATATGAGGAGGGCAAAGATGAGATTTGAAACTGATAAAACTACAATTGATTTGGGCTATACTCCCGTTGAAAATATGTTTATTCATACATATTTATCGTTAGCAAATGGCGATCAGATAAAGGTATACCTTTATGCTTTATCCAATGCTCACTCTAATAACAAAGAAGAGATCACAAATGATATGATAGCATTTGAGATGGGCTTATCTGAAGGGCAAGTGATAGATGCATGGGCTTATTGGCAAGAAAAGGGCTTGGTTGAGGTAAAGGGTAATACGGTTGTATTAAAGAGTCTAAGAAACAATTACATTAATCAGTTAATGGGATATGATACATCAGAAAACCAAATGGAAAAAGAAATCATAGATAGCTCATTTGATAATGTAGATAAATTAAGTGCTCATGAAAAGAAACTTATAGAAGATATCGAAGAGTTTATCTCACAGGGAAAAGATGTGAGGATCAATTTACAAAATAATGAAATCCAAGCGATTCATAACCTGATACGTGAGCTGAATTTGACGCATGACTATTTCCTATATGCTTATGGTATGGCTTCAGTTGAGGCAGATTCAAAGACGGTACCGTTGATAACAAAATATATTAGGAATTGGTATACTGATGGTGCAGTTGATGAGGCTTCGCTTGATGCACTATTGGAAAAGAAAAACAACGAGAAAAAAGATAAAGAAGAATATATATCTAAAAAGAAATCTTCAAAGAAACCTAGTTTACCTAAAGATGATAGGATGAGTCGTGAAGAACGTAAACGATTTATTGAAAATAAGATGAAAAATAGAGATCTAATGCCTAGGAGGAAAAAATGAGTAGAGCAAACAAAATCCTGGAGCAAAGAAGAGCAAAAAATCATAAAGATTTAGATAATAGAAAACAAGAAGTTTATACATCTTCTCCAAGAATTCATGAGATTGAGAAGGAATTGGAAAAGCTGAATCATGCTTTTATGCAGGCATTGATAAATACAAAAGATACCAAAGATATAGGTATACAAATTGAGAAATTGCGTAAAGAAAAAATAGCACTTATGAATGAACTTGGATATGATAAGGACTATCTAAATATCAAATATCATTGCGATATATGTAAAGATACTGGCGCAAATAACGGTAAGATATGTCAGTGCAAAAAGAAACTATTGATCGAAACTCTATATGACCAAAGTAGCATTAAGCAAAGGCTTGATATGGAAAATTTCTCAAATTTTAAGCTAAATGTATTTAGAAAATCAAGACAAGCTGGTGAGGATTTAAGTCCATATGAAAATATGAGAATCATTAAAGCTGAGATGCAAAAATATGTTAAGAATTATGCTTCAACATCACCATCACTTTTCCTATATGGTCAAGTTGGCACTGGGAAGACATTTATGGTAAATTGTATAGCTAAAGAACTTATGGATAAGGGAGTTTCAGTACTTTATCAATCAGCTCAAGAGCTTTTACAAACATTAACCAGCTATCAGTTTATGTATAGTGAAGATAAAAAGCAAAATACTGAGAAAATAGAGTTTATTTTTAGTGTAGATGTATTAATTATTGATGATTTGGGAACAGAAAGCACTAATGATGTAGTTAGAGCAAACTTGTTTGAGATAATCAATAAAAGACTTGTAAATGAAAAGACTACGATAATTTCATCAAATATTGATTTATATGATTTATCAATACATTATGATGATAGAATTAACTCTAGAATCATGGGTGAATATGTACCATTTTACTTTTATGGAAATGATTTAAGGATGGCCTAATATGAGAGATATCACCGTTACTAAAGAAGAGATGAAAAGAATTGAGAGATATGCTATCGATTATTATGGTATATCTGAGATTGCTTTGATGGAAAATGCAGCTTCAAAGGTTGTTAAGAATATTAAGAATGTTGAGATTGAAAAAAGTAATAGATATGCTATTATCTGCGGGGTCGGAAACAATGGGGCAGATGGACTTGTAGTTGCTAGGCATTTACTTGCTTTAGATAAGATGGTAGATATCTATATTATCGGTGATGAGAATAAGGGTTCGCCTTTGTTCAAAATGAATTTAGAAATTATTAAAAAGATTAAAGATGAGATTAAGTCTTTAGATGTGATAGGTGAACTTCAAGATTTAAGAACTAATCTAAACAAGGCAACCACTATAATCGATGCGATTACGGGGACTGGATTTGAAGGGTCTTTTGATGGAAATATTGACTATGTTATAGAAACTATCAATGATTCGAATAGATATATTATCTCTATTGATATGCCTTCGGGTATGGATGCTAATAGTGGTAATGTCTCAACGGTATGTGTGATGCCAGACTTGATCGTAACATTATGCATATGAAACAAGGCTTGACTAGAACGAGCAGATTGATAGGTACAAAGGTGATGGTTGAAAGCATCGGTATTCCGATTGAAGCATCATACAAAGTGGTACCTTTTAGACCAAATTTTTAGGAGGAAATATGTTAGATATTAAAAGAATAAGAAGTAATAAAGAAGAAGTGCTTGAAGCTCTTAATAAAAGAAGCGGAAGCTTTCCAATAGATAAAGTATTAGAATTAGATGAACAAAGAAGAACTATATTAGTTGATGTAGAAGCAAAAAAAGCAGAGCAAAATAAAGTATCTAAGATGATTCCTCAAATGAAGAAAAATGGTGAAGATACTACAGAGATTATGGCTCAAATGAAAGACCTTGCTCAAGAGATTAAAGACCTTGATACTCAAGTAAGAGAAGTAGAAAATCAGATAGAAGAAACTATTCTTTACATACCAAATACTCCAAATCCTCAAGTGCCTGTTGGCAAGGATGATACGGAAAATGTAGAAATTAGGACTTTTGGTACTCCAAGAGAATTTGATTTTGAACCTAAAGCGCACTGGGACCTAGGAGTAGATTTAGATATATTGGATTTTGAGCGTGCAGCTAAGATAACAGGAGCTAGATTTACTGTATTTAAAGGTATGGGTTCTAGATTAGAAAGATCTATTACGAATTTTATGCTTAACCTTCATACTTCAGAACATGGATACACAGAATTAGCTGTGCCATTTATGGTAAATAGAAATGCGATGATTGGTACTGGACAACTTCCAAAATTCGAAGAAGATATGTTTCACCTTCCAACAAAGGACTTCTTCTTGATACCAACTGCCGAAGTACCTGTAACAAACTTTAGAAAAAATGAGATAATTGAAAATGCTGAGTTACCTCTTTACTACACAGCTTATACTCCATGCTTTAGACAAGAAGCTGGAAGTGCTGGTAGAGATACAAGAGGACTTATTAGAAATCATCAATTTGATAAGGTAGAGCTTGTAAAGTTAGTTAAACCAGAAAATTCATATGATGAGCTAGAAAAGCTAACAAGAAATGCAGAAGAGGTACTTCAAAGACTAAATATCCCATATAGAGTAGTTATATTATCTACTGGCGATTTAGGGTTTTCATCAGCAAAGACTTATGATATAGAAGTGTGGATGCCTTCATATGGCAGATATGTTGAGATTTCTTCATGTTCAAATTTTGAAGATTTCCAAGCAAGAAGAGCTAATCTTAAATTTAGAGATGAAGATGGAAAGGTAAAATTCCTTCACACTCTTAATGGTTCAGGACTTGCAGTCGGAAGAACATTTGCAGCAATACTTGAAAACTATCAAAATGCGGATGGTTCAGTAACTATTCCTCAAGAACTAATTCCATATATGGGTGTAGATATTATAGAAAAATAGGTAGATTATGAGAAATAAGAAGGTTGACAAGCGAATTGTATTAACAGGTGGGGGAACTACTGGGCATGTATCAGTAAACCTTGCGCTTATACCAAAGTTGCTTGATTTAGGTTATGAGATATACTATATGGGATCGAAGGATAGGATAGAGCGAGAGCTAGTAGAACCAATCGAAAATGTGACATACATCCCGATATCCACTGGTAAGCTAAGAAGGTTTTTCTCGTGGGAAAATTTTATAGATGTTTTCAAAGTTATCGCTGGTTCGATTCAATCCATCTGGCATATATTTAAGATTCGACCAAATATCGTTTTTTCAAAGGGAGGATTTGTATCTGTGCCTGTATTAGTCGGTGCTAAGCTTAATGGTGTGCCGTCTATCACTCATGAGTCAGATTTAACTCCAGGACTTGCAAATAAATTGGTTCAACCTATAGTTAAAGAAGTTCTTACGACTTTTCCAGATACAGTTGACTATATCAAGTCAGGTAAAGGTGAATACTTAGGACCAGTTATTAGAGATGGTCTAAAAAATGGAGATGCAAATAGGGCTAGACAAAGATATGGTATGGATGATAAGCCTGTCATATTAGTAATGGGTGGTTCTTTAGGAGCTAGAGCTCTTAACAATCTAATCAGAGAATCCCTAGGAGAACTTACTAAAAAATATAATGTAGTTCATTCATGTGGTAAAGAAGAATATGATGCTACTATTGATAATGATTCATACTATCAATTTGAATACATTAATGAAGGTCTTAATGACGTATTAGCTTTAGCGGACATAGTAGTCTCAAGAGCAGGTTCAAATGCCATCTTTGAGTTTCTTTACTATAAGAAACCCATGCTATTAATACCTCTACCAACTTCACAAAGTAGAGGCGATCAAATAGACAATGCCAAATCATTTGAAAATCAAGGCTTTGCATTAATGAAAATGGAAGAGGATCTAACAAGTCCGATCCTTATAGAAACCATCGTACAAATGATGAATGACAGAGAAAAATATCAAGAAAAGCTTGAAAAAGTAAACTTTGATGACTCGCTTTCGGTCTTGATAGAAAAAATTGAAAAATACAAGAAAAACTAGGGAGACCTAGTTTTTTTGATGCTTTTTAGATTGCATTGTATATGTGCAATGAAAAAGTCCGACATAGTCGGACCTTAATTATAGAACATTTATTTTTTCTAATGCTTCAACTATTTCTTCAAGACGAATCGACCTTGAAGCTTTTACTAATACTAATGAATTTTTCTGTATTAGATATTTGGCTTTATCTAACAGAATATCTTTTGACTCTGCATAGAAGACATGCCCAAATGGGAATCTCTTTTCAGCCTCTTCAGCTATGAATTTACTTAGTGGACCTGTAAGTAATAGATAGTCTACCTTGCTTGGGTCAATCTCTCTACCAATCTCACGATGAAGAAGTTCTTCATTATCACCTAGTTCTAACATATCTCCAAGTATGGCAATTTTTCTCTTATAGCCACTTAGGATGTCAAGAGTATCAAGTGCTGAAAGCAATGATTGGGGATTTGATTTGTAGCTATCATTTAGGATATCAAAGCCTTGGCAGCTTATTAATTCACTTCGCATCTCGCTAGTTTCGTTAATCTCCAATTGCCTTTTTACTACATTTTTATCTAAACCATAGATTTTTGCCACGATAATAGCGCAAGTGGCATTGTATACTTGGTGAAGTCCTACTTTTGAAGTCCTAAATTCTTCTCCGTTTAGCTTAAATGTAGAACCATTATTAGTATTATTAACCACTTCAATCACATAATCAGAATCTTTATCTTGTCCAAAAGTAATTGTCTTTTGTTTAATCTCTCTTTCATTAACAGCTGCTTTTATATACTCATCATCATAATTATAGATAAAATACCCGTCATCAGATAATCCATTTACGATATCTAATTTCTCTCTAGCTATTAAATCCTTAGATTTAAGTATATGAAGATGTGCATCTCCAACATTTGTAAGTATAGCGATATTTGGTTTAACCATTCTAGATAGATAATCTATTTGGCCAAAACCATCTGTTCCCATCTCTACTACACCTAATTCAGTCTCCTTACTTAATCTAAGAAGAGTTCTTGGTACGCCAATCTCATTATTTAGATTGCCGATAGTCTTAGCGATTTTCATCGATTTTGAAAAAACTAGAGCTATTAGATCTTTTGTTGAAGTCTTTCCATTTGATCCAGTGATACCAATGATATCGACATTTTTAAGCGAATTTCTATAATTAGTCGCAAGTCTAGCAAAAGCTTCGTTTGAGTTTTCTACATAAACAATAGGTTTATCCTCAAATAAAGAAGCTCTACCTTTTTCAGAAAAAACAGCCGCAGCTCCTTTATCAAAAGCTTGCTTTATAAATAGGTGACCATCAAGTTTTTCGCCAATAATTGGCATATACATCTCGCCTGAGTTAAGGGTTCTAGTATCTATAGAGACCACATCAATTATGATATCTGAAAATTCATCATTATTAAGTTGACCGCCTGATAATTCAGCTATCTGGCCTAGTGTTAAGCTTAGCATACTATAAACCTCTTTTTATCGCTTTCTGTTGTTCAAAATACTCTATAGAGTAATCAATCAATTTATCTAATAATTGAGTAAATGAAGTATCATCCGTAACTTTCCATAAATCAGAAAATAGGGAAGTAGGAGTCATACCTGGATAGGTATTAATCTCATTTACATAAAAGTTTCCATCATTATCCATAAATGAATCCACTCTAGCAAAGCCATTGCATCCAGTTGCTAGGTAGGCATCTATAGCTAATTGTCTAATTTGTTTTGTCTTAGTCTCATCCAATACATGTGGCGAGTTTTTAATAAGTGTATTATCCATATATTTAGCATCATAATCGAATAATTCCTTGGTACTAGTATATGAACCAGGAAGAGAGGCGATAGGGTTATTATTTCCAATAACAGAAACTTCTAATTCAACACCTTTAATTTCTTCTTCAATCACGACCTTATTGTCATATTGGAATGCATCTTTTAATGCTTCTATGATATTTTCTCTAGTAGCTTTATTAACACCTACAGATGAACCATTGCTAGATGGTTTAACATAAACTGTCTCGCCACAAGCATCAAAGATATTTGAGATAATTGATTCATGATCTTCATCTCTATCAAATCTTTTTCTCTCAAGGACATAATATCTTGCTTGAGGTATATCATAGGCCTTAAAAATATTATTTGTAGTTGCTTTATCCATACAAATAGCTGATGATTCAACATCATTACCTATAAATCTTAAACCTAAAGTCTTTAAGAAACCTTGAATCTGTCCATCTTCACCAGTTGCTCCATGAATAACTGGGATAATAATTGGATCATTTAAGCTTTGTATAAAATCAATAAATTGCATTATCGACTGCTGTTTTGTCAGGTAAGTAGTTCTTTGTAAATCTTCTGGATTTTTAATATCTTCCTTAAAATTTCCAATAGGAACAAACCTTCCATCCTTTGTAATATATGTCATTGACACATTGTATTTTTCTTTATCTAAATCATTGATAACGTTTTTGGCCGAGCGCAATGATATCTCATGCTCAGTACTTTCGCTACCACATAAAACGTGAATATCTATCATTTCTTCCTCCCGTAGCTATACTAATATTATATACATATTGTTAAAATTGTGAAATGTATTTATATCTCACCTATAGATTTAAGCTACTTCGATAGTTTCTGGTCGAGTTTATGGATACTGTTAATATATCTGATAGTTCCACTAGGAAGTCTAAGTAAGATACTCTCAGTTCTTGCCATATTTTCTTTTAAGTATTCTACACCTGATAGAAAAGAACCAGAAGTGATGCCTGTTGCTGAAAAAAGCACTTGGTTTCCTTTAATTAAATCATCAAGTTTATATACTTTATCTAAGTCGATGCCTAAATCATCGCATCTTTTAAGTTGTTGTTCATCTGATGGTGTAAATACTGCTTGAAAATCACCATCAAGACATTTAAGTGCACAAGCTGCTATGATTCCTTCTGGAGCGCCACCTATTCCCATCATAAGGTCTAGCTGTCCATTTGGCATAGCTGTATCTATGGCAGTTAATATATCGCCATCATTTACCATGCTAATTCTAGCGCCAGTTTTTCTTATCTCTTCTACCAAATGATCATGTCTTTCCCTTTTTAAGACTGAAACAGTGATATCAGAAACATCCTTTTTTAAAGCTCTTGCTACATTTTCAATATTTTCTCTCACAGACTTATTTATATCTATAAGTCCTTTTGCTTTTGGACCACAAGCAATTTTTTTCATATATACATCAGGCGCATCAAGGATGTTACCCTTTGGTGCTACGGCTAGTACCGAGATAGCATTTGGCATCCCATCAGATAATGATGTAGTCCCATCAATTGGATCTACTGCTATATCAACCTGGTCTAAATTGCTTGGATTTCCGATTTGCTCTCCAATGTAAAGCATCGGAGCATTGTCAATCTCACCTTCTCCAATAACGACTTTTCCGTCTATATTTAGAAGATTAAACATTGTTCTCATCTCATTAACAGCGGCTTCATCAGCCCTGTCTTTGTCTCCTTGTCCTAAAAACTTACCGCTTGCAAGTGCGGCAGCTTCAGTAACCCTAGTTAAGTTAATTCCTAAATCCCTATTCATCGTATTCTCCTTCAATTACGTTTGAGCTAAGTATCCAAAAACTAAACAATTATTTGAGTATTAAGCCCAGTTTCCATCCACAAAAATATTAACTTGTTTACCTTCATGATCTATACCTACTATAGATAAATCGCTAGTACCAACCATGAAATCCTCATGAATAAATGAGTCATTTACTCCATGAGCTGCCAACTCTTCCTCGCTCATCGCATCCCCGCCCTTAAGAGTAGTAGGATAAGCCTTACCAAATGCCAAATGGCATGAAGCGTTCTCATCAAATAATGTATTGAAGAATAATACATTTGAGTCTGATATAGGTGACTTAAATGGCACTAGTGCCACTTCACCAAGATATCTAGCATTTTCATCTTGTTCAAAAATTGAAGAAAGAGTTTCTTTTCCAACCTTAGCATCAAAATCAACTACTCTACCATTTTCAAATTTTAACCAAAATTCATCTATAACATTACCATTGTAAGCTAGAGGCTTTGATGAGTATACTATCCCATTAACTCCATCTTTTTTAGGTAAAGTAAAGACTTCTTCAGTTGGCATATTAGGTACAAATTCCTCTTCTTTAGCGTTTAGAGAACTTGCTGCAGTCCAAATATGACCTTCTGGTAATTCGATATCAAGATCTGTACCATTTGAAGCTTTATATCTTAAATACTTAAAGTTTGAATTATTTAACCAAGTCGCTTTATCAAGTAAAAGTTGTAAATGATCTTTCCATGCCTTAACAGGATCTTCAAGATTTACTCTAGTAACATCAAAAATTAACTCCCATAAATCAGATACAGAGTCTTTAGATTCAGGCAATACTTTATCAGCCCATGCTTTTGTAGGCACTGATACTACACACCATGAGTTAATATCATTCATAGTATATTTCATAAGTGGCTTGAATTTCATGCTCATCGCAAGGCTCACTCTTTGAATTTTCTCACTATCAATATTTTTTAATAGCTCAGGATTAGCTGCATATACGGAAATGAATTTAGCTCCTTTTTCATATAGGTATTCATTTCTATCATATAAATATTGAGGGATATCTTCCATAACCTCAACAGGTGAGTTTTCATATTCCATTAATGTCAAATCATCATCTGACCAATTCACTATAACACTATGTGCACCAGCTTCATAAGAGTTTTTAGCAAGAAGTCTAGCAAAATCAGCCCTTTCAATAGGACACTTAATAACTATAGTATCGCCTTCTTTAACTTGAACTCCAATATCTGTGACTAATTTAGCATATGTGCTTAATTTTTTTGTAAAATCCATAATACCTCCAAAATTTTTCTACTTATTTAAAAGAAATTATACAAATTATACCACAAATGGCTGTTTGATGATAATTTTAAAGGGCTTAATCCACCTGTTTTTATCAAAATATCAAGATATATGTTATACTCTAACTAAATATTTATTATTGGAACTACAGTCGAAAAAATAAATTTGTAATTTGACTCAAATTTGATATAATAAAGGACAGGTAATAGCTAGGGTTATATTGAAATATACACACAAAAGTGATATAATACTAAAGCTATAAGATATTAGTAAGCAAAAGAGGTGATATAGATGAAAAAAGACTTACATCCAAAGTATAATGAAGAAGCAACAGTAACATGTGCTTGTGGTAATACATTTACTACAGGATCTACAAAAGACGAATTAAAAGTAGAAATCTGTTCTGAATGTCATCCATTCTATACTGGTAAACAAAAGTTCGTTGAACGTGGTGGTAGAGTAGAAAGATTTAAAAAGAAATACAATATGGACTAATTCTACTAAAAAGAGCATCGTAGATGAAGCTCTAAAGAATTTGACTTACACCAGAGACATTAACCAATGTCTCTGTTTTTCTTTATCCACAAAACCTCTAGCATTTTACCTGATGGCATATATTTGGTAAAATGTATCTAGACTCAAAAAATTAAACAAATGGAGATAAGATGAAAAAAGTAGTTAAGAAGACTACCATCGGTGGACAGGCTCTATTTGAGGGCATCCTTATGAAAGGACCACACGAATCCTCAATAGTTGTAAGAAAACCTGATGGAAGCTTAGAATCAAAAATAGTAAATAACAAAAGCATTTCAGATAAATACTCAATATTCAAATTGCCATTTTTCAGAGGCATGGGAGCGTTGTATGATGCGCTTAAAAATGGTACAGGAGCTATAAACTATAGTACGAGCTTTTATGAAGAAAGCGAAGAAGAAAAGCAAAAAGAGGCGAATAAATCTAAATTTAGAAGAAAGCTTGAAGATGCGTTAGTATCGGTGGCAGGCATACTTATGGTATTAGGCTTTTTGTTCGCATTTTTAGTGCTTCCTTCAATGATATCAAATCTTTTTAGAAATCAAATTAGCTCACCACTAGTATTAAACTTGATAGAAGGATTAATCAGAATCATATTTTTCTTTATATATATCTTTGTGATATCAAATATTGAAGATATAAAAAGAGTTTTTATGTATCATGGCGCTGAACACAAAACTATAGCTACCTATGAATTTGGTGAAGAACTTACTGTTGAAAATGCAAGAAAAAATAGTATGTTGCATCCAAGATGTGGCACAAGTTTTATGTTTAATATGGTGATAATATCATCTATAGTATTGGCATTTTTCGGATGGCCAAATCCAATAGTTAGGGCCGTGACTAGAATCCTAATCCTTCCGATACTTGTTGGTATCACTTATGAAGCTAATAGATGGATGGGTCGTTCAGATTCAAAAATGGCAAAGATACTTTCTAAGCCAGGGATGTTTATCCAATATATCGGAACGGTTAAAGAACCAACAGATGATATGTTAGAAGTAGCGATTGAATCGCTTAAACTAGTAATTCCTGAAAATGCAAAAGATGATATTTGGTAAAAGAAATGAAAATTAGAGATTATTTTACAAAACATGATAAGGATACGACTAGAATCGTCCTAAGCTATATGCTAGATAAGTCATTTTCTGAAGTGGTATACAATCAAGACTATGAGATTGATAGCGATATGGTAGAAAAAATAGATGAAGTTTTTGACAAAATCAATACTGGTTATCCAATTCAATATGCACTGAAAAAGTGGAATTTTTATGGAAGAGATTTTGATATCGATGAAGATGTTTTGATTCCTAGAAGAGAAACCGAGCTATTGGTTGAGTTAGTATTAAAAGAAAAAATTGATGGCAAAAAGATTCTTGATATCGGAACAGGGTCGGGTGCGATTGCCATCTCGATAAAGCTAGAAAATCCAAAAGCAGAAGTGTATGCGTCGGACATTTCACCAAAAGCGATAGTAAAAGCTAGAGGAAATGCCGAAAAATTAGGAGCGAATGTAACATTTATAGAATCAGATTTATTTGAAAATATAGGACAAAAATTTGACTTCATTGTCTCAAATCCACCTTATATATCTCAAAAAGACTATGATAATCTTGAAAAATTATTATACTTTGAACCTAAAAATGCTTTATTAGGTGGAGAATTAGGACATGAGATATATGCTAGAATCATAAGTGAAGCTAAGCAATATCTGAATCCTCATGGAAAGATTTTGTTTGAGATTGGTTTTGATCAAGCACAAATAGTCAGTGAATTACTTGAAAAATCAGGATTTACAAATATAAAGGTCCACAAGGATTATGGTGGATATGATAGGATAGTAGAAGGCACGAATTAAAGACATTTAAACAGTGGGCAAGTCCCACTGTTATTGCGTTTTGATGGATATTTTGCTAGACTATCTTTTGTGTTATAATATTTAAGAGAATAGATGAACAGGAATATAGAGGTAGATATGTTTGAAAAATTAAAGAAAACTAGAGACTATTACTACGAATTAGAAAAGAAATTAGTTGATCCTGAGCTTTTAGCAAATATGGATCAATGGCAAGAAGTTAATAAAGAATATGGTGGATTAAAGACATTAGTTGAAAAATATA
The DNA here is from genome assembly GCA_012728755.1 of Tissierellia bacterium. Classification (GTDB taxonomy): domain Bacteria; phylum Bacillota; class Clostridia; order Tissierellales; family Peptoniphilaceae; genus JAAYEL01. Next base: position 54,397 of record JAAYEL010000020.1, read on the forward strand.
ATGAATATGATAAGGCTAAACAAACCATTGCCGAAGATAAGGAAATGCTTGAAGTATCTGATGATCACGATATGAATGCTATGCTTAAAGAAGAGATATCAACACTTGAAAAATCAATACCAGGTTTAGAAGAAGAGATAAAAGTACTTCTATTACCAAAAGACCCTAATGATAACAAAAACGTATTTGTTGAGATTAGAGCAGGTGCTGGTGGAGATGAAGCTGGATTATTTGCAGCTGAACTTTATAGAATGTATCATATGTATGCTGATTCAAAGGGCTTTAAGACTGAAGAAGTTGAATATTCTGAACAAGGTTCAGGTGGTATCAAAGAAGCCATTTTCATGATTAAAGGACAAGGCGCTTATTCAAAACTTAAATATGAATCAGGTGTTCATAGAGTACAAAGAGTACCACAAACTGAATCAAGTGGACGTATTCATACATCAACAGCTACAGTAGCAGTACTACCAGAAGCTGAAGAAGTTGACGTTGAGATTGATGCTAGTACAGAATTAAGAATTGATGTATTTAGAGCATCTGGAGCAGGCGGACAACACGTTAACACAACTGACTCTGCAGTAAGAATCACGCATATACCAACAGGTCTTGTAGTAAGTTGCCAAGATGAAAAATCACAACATAAAAATAAAGACAAGGCAATGAAAATCCTATATGCTAGACTTTATGAACTAAAGATGGAAGAACAACAAAAAGAACTATCTGAAGACAGAAAGACACAAGTAGGTACAGGTGACAGATCTGAAAAAATCAGAACATATAACTTCCCACAAGGAAGAGTAACTGATCACAGAATCAACGTAACAGTTCACCAACTAGGAGACTTCCTAAACGGCGAGATAGAAGGCATGATAGAAGCACTTATCACAGAAGACCAAGCAAAGAAAATTCAATTACACTAAAAATCAAACTGCTAAGAATCCTTAGCAGTTTTTTTGTGAAATGGACATGCTTCGTAAGTTGCTGAGTTAAAGAAGAGGATTTTGCTTGCTATCATCATTTGCCAGCCCGCCCCCCCAAGTTCGCGTTTTTAGTCACTTCTTGGGGGGCAATTTTTAGCCCCAAAACCCCCCAAGTTAGCTAGATTTAGTATTTCTTGGGGGGCAATTTTCAACCCCAAAACCCCCCAAGTTTTAACTTTTCAGTTCTTCTTGGGGGGTTTTTCGAAGACTTTTTTTCCACCATGTTTTATACTTTTAGAGTAACTTGGGGGGTTTTTGAATGTTTTTTGGCCCCCCAAGATTCTAGATTTTAGTGTATCTTGGGGGGTTTTTGAGCCATTTTTAGCCCACAAAGTTTTTACATTTTGAGGGTTCTTGGGGGGCCCAACGCTTATAAAATATGGAAGCTTGCTTCGCAAGCTACTTATTAAGTGAAAGGAAGGTTTCGCTAGCGAAACCTCTCATTCTGAGATTGGAGGAGTCGAATTTACGTAGATTGAGGCCCTGTCCTAAGAGTATAGGACCTTTTCTGTGTAAAATTCTCCACAACTACCTTTGCCACTTCCTTTACTGAGCGGATATCATTTGCTCGATAATGGATTGAAAATACCCACATGCCTATCATATAAAGATTTTCTAATTCGCCGTAACGCTTGCTAAGCACTGTCGCTTTCGGCCATGTTATATTGACAGAATTACCTTCTTCATCGGAGTCGATAATCTTTTTATCATATAAGTTTTTTATCAGGGTATTGCGCTTAGCATTTCTTTCAATGTTAAAGTCAAATCCAGTCGTATTGATTAGATAATCAACGGTGATGTTTTCATCCGCGATAGCTTCGAACTGACCCGAGTCATTAACCTTTATTTCTTCCAAACCCTTTATGATTAAGGCTTTGCCAGCATCTATGGTATCAAGTAGCCAAGTTGCAGTATTTGGCGGGGTTAAGGCTCTAAAAGCGTCTATCTTATCATGATATTTATCCATATAGAAATTTTGATCACTCTTAGAAAGTAGACCATAAAGCTTAGAAAAGTATTTTGTAAAATGCTCGAAATACTCTACTATCAATGCGATATCTTGAGGTTTTTCTTCCAAAAGTTCCCTATAAAGTTCAAGCGAATTATTCTTTATTCGCTCATAGCATTTATGAAAAGCCACTCCTTCTGATTTGAAGTCCTCAGCTACAAGATGCAAGATATTATCTAAAGGAATAATCCCTCCATTTTCATCAAGCTGGGTCTGAACCCATTCATCATTTATAGAGAATCTAAATTCGGATTTATCCAGTTCAATATGCGGGATATTAAATATTGAATCTCTAGTTAGTATGTAAAATGGATTTTCTAACTCATAGCTTTGAAGTATATATCTAAAAACATCAAGGCTAGTAGCGCCAGCGCCAATCATAGCGATTTTATCATCCTTTGTTAGGTGAGCTAGCATCTTTTCCAAAGGATAAGGATTATGGATATAGTTTTTCTTATCTCGTAAATCATAATGGTCCGAATAATCAGGATGACCTAAAGTTAGAAAAACTGCATCAAAGATGGGCTCTTCCCATTGGTCAGTTTTTAGTCTGTATGTTTTAGGAAAGCTTTCGACAACCTCCATATCTGTTACTTCCTTTTTGACGATGTTGATGTTTGGATGATTGTAGTAGGGTCTATAGAAATCTTCTAGATATTGACCGTAGTAGTTACGAGGTGTCATACCTTCAAAGTTTTGATAAGTAGTTTTGTTCGCTTCAAGCCATTTTACAAAACCCATATCATCATCGTCCATGCTCATAAAGTGCTCGGGTACATTTAGGAGTTTATATTCGGATTCGAATTCGTAGGGAAATCCCGAGCCGAGTTTTTCGCGAGGTTCGAAGATATAGATTTGATTTTGCTCTATAAGATTATTATCGAATAAGTTTTTTAGTATATTTGAGCCGCTAAGACCAGCACCTATTATGGCAATATTCATATTTACCTCCTGTTGAATTCATTATATATTTAGATACCCTTATCAGGTGAAATCAGCACCATAATGATAAATTATTATGCCCGATATAATCAACTTAATCGTATTTATGATATAATATATAAGATATAGACATAGTAAAAAATAGAGTATAAGGAAGGGACTTTCAGAAGGTGAAAATATGAGTAGAGTAGATAAGATATTTTTAGAAAAGGCAAATTCCATTTTGGAAGAAGGATATAGCGAAAGAGATTTGAACTCTGCAGTTAGACCTATTTGGGATGATGGAGATCAAACTACAAGTGCATATACGAAGTATTTGACTCAACAATTTGTCGAATACAAACAAGGTGAAGTTCCTATAATAAATCTTAGGAAAATTGCATGGAAGACAGCGATTAAAGAAGTTTTATGGATTTATAAAGATAAATGCAATAATGTAGCAAATTTGAAAGAAAAATACAATGTACATTATTGGGACAGCTGGACTAATGAAGAAGGAAGTTTAGGGACAGCATATGGCTACCAAACGGCAAAGACTTTTAAGTCACCAGAAACTGGAGAATTTATAAATCAAGTAGATAGATTAATTCAACAATTAAAGGTAAATCCTTTAAATAGAAGACTGATTATATCACTTTATGATGTAGATGATTTGGCCGATATGACATTGATACCATGTGCATTTATGACATTATGGAGTGTTAGAGGCGAATATTTAGATATGACTTTGGTTCAAAGAAGTGGAGATTTCTTAGCTGCTGCAGGACCAGGAGGTATTAATACATTCCAATACTATGTATTGATGAGAATGATAGCACAAGTAACAGGATATAAGCCTGGCAAATTTGTGCACTTTGTGCAAAATCTTCATATCTATGATAGACATATAGATACAGTTAAAGAAATTATGGAAGAAGATAGTGAAAAAGAGGGACCAACACTTTGGGTTAATCCATAAGTGAAGGACTTTAAGGATTTTACAATTGATGATTTTAAGTTGATGGACTATAATCCTTCAACTAAGAAATATGATATTCCTATAGCTATTTAGGAAAATTGTTAGAGAGTAGAAAGATAGGTAGAAAATGACTAGAGAAAAAATAACGGGATATTTTATGGTAGCTATCACAGTACTTGCTGTCATATCACTTGGATATATTGGCTATACATTTGGTGAAGATTTGGATAGACAGGGAATTGATCTCCCGTTATATATGGTAATTATTTATGTATATGCGATGCTATTTGGTATATTGATGATTAGTATCATATTGCATGAAGGTGGACATTTGATAATGGGGCTTTTAACAGGCTATAAATTAATGTATTTTAGAGTAGGTTCGACTTGTCTTGTAAGATACTATGATGGCTATAAAATTAGAAAACAATATATGCCAGGAGCCGCTGGACAATGTGTGCTTTATCCTCCTGAAAAGAAGGATGGAAAATTTCCATATCTTTTATATAATCTTGGTGGACTAATCATGAATACGATACTGGCTCTTATAGCAGTGATTCTATTATTGAATTTTGAAAATGCATTTGTATTGGCAATAGCTAGACTGTTGCTTGTCATAAACGTATACATCTTAATTACTAATGGTATCCCTATGGATACTAATGATGCAGGAAATATCGTAACTTTCTCAAAAAGCAAACAATCGAGGGATAATTTCTGGACTATGTTAAGGATAGAGTACTTAAAAATGAATGATGATCCTAAATTTGAAAATCTTGAGATTCCTGAATCTATAAAGAATGATTTAACATCTCAATATTACGATATGGTAGAGATTCAAAGATTGATTAATCACGATAAAAAGCAAGAAGCTTTAGAAAGAATCGAGAGATATCTTAGTGAGAATGCAAAAGTGCCAGCTCCCTATAAGATAGAAGCAATTGCTAATAAGGCATACCTAAAGACCTATATGAATAGAACAGATGAAGAAATGGGGATTTTTAAGGATAAGGAACTTAAAAATTATTTTAAGGGACTAAGAAAAGATCTGCAAATGATAAGAATTCGCATTATGTATCATTCACTAGTAGATAAAGATGATAAAAAACTACAAAAAGAGATAAAATTATTCGAAAAAGAAGCTAGTAGATATTACGATAAATATCAAATAAGATCTGAGAGAAATTTAGTTAGTGAATTTGTGAGATGATAAGAGGGATATATGACTGATAATTTAAATGAATTCAACAAAGGTGAGTTAATAATAGAAAATAAAAGAGATAAGAGATTGGATAATGCTCTATTGACTACTTATGAAGGTGATACATTGCTTTCATGTGTTTATATAGAACATAATTCATTACCAGAACTATCGATAGATGATGTTGATACGACAACTACATTTTTTGGTAAACAAGTACCATTTCCATTAATGATTAATGCTATGACAGGTGGCACCGAACAAGGCGTAGAGATTAACGAGGCTTTATATAACATCTCTAAAGAACTAGGAATACCTATGGAAGTAGGAGCACAAGATGTTCTTATGGAAGATATGGATACGGCTGAGCTTTTCTTAGGAGAGATAGTTGAAGAGGTAAATAGACCAACAGTACTTCTTTCAAACCTTCATGCTAACTCATCTGTAGCAGATATAAAGGTAGCTATGGACACCATAAATGCAGATGGGATAGCACTACATTTAAATCCAGGTCAAGAGATATTTACAAAAGACGGGATATCTAATTTTGTTGGCAGATATGAAAGTATTGAAAAAGCCGCTAAAGAATATGGTGATAAGCTTATAGTTAAAGAAGTTGGATTTGGTATGTCTGAAGAGGTCATTAAGAAGCTAGTTGATGTTGGAGTTAAAAACATTGATGTATCAGGAAGTGGTGGCACTAATTTTGTAGAAATTGAAAATCTAAGAAACTTTGATTATGATTTTTCTGAATTATATGAATGGGGAGTACCTACAGCCAAATCAATAATTAATGCTAGAAACATCTCAAAAGATATTACGATTATAGCAAGTGGTGGTATTAAAACATCTTTAGATATTGCTAGGGCACTTATACTTGGAGCTGATATGGTCGGTATCAGTGGTGAGGTACTTAAGTACTTAATCCATGGTGGATATGATTATGCTAAAGATTACTTGCAAGAGCTTATGTATAAGACTAAAATAGTTATGCTATTGCTTGGATGTAAAAATATTGAACAATTGAAAAAAACTCCATATAAGCTTACTGGAAAGTTAAAGGAAATAATATAATGCAAGAATTCAATAAAAATCAATTAAGGATGACAATTGTATCATCTGTAGCACTAGTGCTAACTGTGGTAGTGATATTACTAGAAGATGTGATGAAAAAAGAAAGATTTTTCTCATTTATCATGCTAGGCTTATCATTTATCCTATTAGGTGTGACACAGATAATCACATATAAGAATACAAAAAAAATTAAAAGTATCATTTTAGCTATACTATATTTGATAATTGGGATAGTGAATTTGGTATTAATTTTTACTAAATAATTTAAGAAACAAATGAGGAGAAAGATGGAAATTAATAGATTTGAAAACAGGGTTTGGTTGTCTTCACCAACGATTTATGGAGAAGAACAAAAATTTGTACAAGAAGCATTCGACACTAATTGGATAGCTCCTTTAGGACCTAATGTTGACGCTTTTGAAAAAGAGATTGCTGAATATATGGGAATAGGACATGGCGCTGCTACTTCAGCAGGAACTGCTGCGCTTCATTTAGCATATAAACTAGCTGGTGTTCAACAAGGGGATATAGTGCTTTGTAGCGACTTAACTTTTTCAGCTACAGTTAACCCTATTTCATATGAAAAAGCGATTCAAGTATTTGTAGATTCAGAAAGAGATACTTGGAACATGGACCCTAGAGCTCTTGAGATAGCGCTTGAAAAATATAAAGGAAGAGTTAAGGCTGTTGCTTTAGTTCATCTATATGGTTCTCCAGCAAAAATTGATGAGATAATGGAATTATGTCAAAGATACGATGTACCACTTATAGAAGATGCAGCTGAAAGTCTTTCAGCAACATATAAAGGTAAACAAACTGGAACATTCGGAAAATATAATATCATTTCATTTAATGGAAATAAGATAATCACTACTTCTGGTGGTGGTATGCTTTTATCTGAAGATGAAGAAGCTATAAAAAAAGCAAGAAAATGGTCAACTCAAGCAAGAGATAATGCACCTTGGTATCAACATTCAGAACTTGGATATAACTACCGCATGAGCAACGTATTAGCTGGCATAGGTAGAGGACAATTACTACATCTTGAAGAGCATAAAGCTAAGAAGCAAGCTATTTACAGAATGTATGAAGAAGGGTTTAAAGGTCTTCCTGTATCAATGAATCCATATCTTGAGTATACAGATCCAAACTTCTGGTTAAGCTGTCTATTGATTGATGAAGATGTAGTAGCATCAGGAAAAGTAACTCCAGAAAAAGTTAGACTTTATTTAGAAGAATATAATGTTGAGACAAGACCTGTTTGGAAACCAATGCATATGCAACCAATATTTGAAGGTTTAGATTTTATATCATATGAAGAAAGCAGTGTTGGAAAGGACCTTTTTGAAAGAGGTTTATGTTTACCAAGCGATGTTAAGATGAGTGAAGAAACTCAAAAACAAGTTATTGAATTAATAAAAGAGTTATTTAAATAAGACTAGTATTAAGAGGATTAGCTATGAGAAAAAAAGGATTGTATGAAAGATTTTTTAAGAGATTTTTAGATATATTGCTATCGCTAATAGCTTTAGTATTGTTTTAGTGGCTAATTCTAATTATTGCGATTTTAGTAAGGTTTAAGTTAGGTTCACCAATACTATTTAAGCAACCACGACCTGGAAAAGATGAGAAGTCTTTTAATCTATATAAGTTTAGAACTATGACTGACGAAGTTGATAGTGAAGGAAAGTTGCTACCAGATGATGTTAGATTGACAAAATTTGGAAGATTTTTAAGATCTACAAGTATGGATGAGTTACCAGAGTTGTTCAATATAATCATGGGCGATATGAGTATAGTTGGACCAAGGCCGCTATTTGTAGCATATCTACCTTACTACACAAAAAGAGAAAGAATAAGACATGATGTAAGACCAGGATTAACAGGCTGGGCTCAAGTAAATGGGCGTAATGCCACTAACTGGGATGAAAGATTAGAACAAGATATTTACTATGTTGAAAATATAAGTTTAGGTCTTGATATCAAGATTGTCTTTATGACCGCTTTTAAGGTATTAAAAAGATCTGATATATTAGTTGGGAAACAGATAAAAGCTGGTAGGTTAGATGTCGTTAGAAAAGATAGGATGCTAGATGATGGAAGTAAAGATTAGAAAGTTTTCAATTGAAGATATAGAGTCAAAAGTTAGATGGATCAACGATTCAAAGAATAACCAATATCTTCACTATGATTTACCTCTTGAAGTAGATAAGACAAGAGATTGGTTTCTAAACAATAAAGATAGAACTGATAGATATGATGCTACTATAATTTTTGATGGTATTCCAGTTGGTTTAATCGGATTGTTAAGCATAAAAGATAATAGAGCGGAATATTATGTGACATTAGGTGAAGATATCGCAAAGGGCAAGGGAGTTGCTAAAGAAGCTTCAAGACTTCTTTTAGACTTTGCATCAAAAGAACTAAACTTAAGAGAAGTATATTTATATACAGAGGTTGACAATATCAGGGCTCAAAAATCCTTTGAGTCTATTGGATTTGTCCAAAAAGAAAGAATTAAAGATTCAGCAGTTAATAAAGGTGTTTTGGTAGATAGATATTATTACTCTATCGATTTATAAGAGGTAAGCATGCAAAAAAGTCCAATTTTCAAACTAAATCAAAATGAAAATTCATTGTATATTAAAAGGGAAGACTTGCTACCTTTTTCATTTGGTGGAAATAAGGCTAGAAAAGGCCAGAAGTTTTTTGACGATATTGATAAGGGTGCATTTGATGTAGTAGTAACTTATGGTAGTGCTAGTTCAAATCATGGAAGAATTATCGCAAATATGGCAAAAAAAAGAGATTTGCCTTGTATTATAATCTCTCCCAAAGAGGCTTCAAAAGAGACTTTTAATAGTGAAATGATGAGATTTCTAGGTGCTAAGATTATAGTAGTGCCGGTGGATGAAGTATCAAAAACTATTGACGATTTGATTTTAGAACTCAAAGAAGAAGGCAAAAATCCATACTTTATCCAAGGTGGAGGCCATGGAAATTTAGGTACACAAGCCTATGTTGAATGCTATGAAGAGATTAAAGAATTTGAGAAGCAGAAAGACATATTTTTTGACTATATATTTTTAGCTTCTGGGACAGGGGCGACTCAAGCGGGTTTAGTTTGTGGACAGACAATAAATAATGACAAGAGAGATATCGTTGGTATTAGCATAGCAAGACCAAATCCAAGAGGAAAAGAAGTAGTATTGGATAGTATAAGAGAGTATCTAGATAGTTTGGATATTGAATATAACGAGAAGTCATTACTAGAAAATACACATTTTACAGATGAATATATCTGTGGGGGTTATGGTAAGTTTGATTTAGATGTTGAACGAGTGATTGAAAATTCGTTTAAAAATTATGGATTACCTTTGGATTCAACATATACTGGAAAGGCATTTTCTGGAATGCTTAAGTTTATTGAAAAAGAGAAAATAGTAGGAAAAAACATCCTATTTATACATACTGGTGGCACACCTTTGTATTTTGATTATTTGAGAGAGAGTAAGGGAGACGTTGAAAATGATTAATATTTTAGTGCTTAGTTCTGGGACAAGAAATAAAATAGTTCAATACTTTAAGCGCGCTTTGACTGATGAAAATGGGCAAAGGCTTGGTAAGGTCATAGCTACAGACTTGAGTGAATGGGCACCGTCTATTTACGATGCAGATAAGTATTATTTGGTTCCAAGAGTGACTGATGAAAACTATATTGATTGCATTCTAGATATTTGTAAAAAAGAAGAGATAACAGGTGTATTGAGCCTTATTGATACTGAATTAAGTATATTGGCAAAAAACCAAGAAAGATTTAAAGAGCTTGGCACGACTGTGATAGGATCAAGCTATGAGCTAAATCTTATGGCGTTGGATAAGATGGAAATGTTTGATTGGTTAGTTGAACATGGATATAAAACTGCAAAGAGCTATATGGACAAAGAAGCATTTTACAAGGATTTGGAAGAGGGTAGAGTTAGTTTTCCAGTTTTTGTTAAACCAGTACGTGGTTCAGCTTCACTGTCTATAAGCAAGGTCTATGACAAAGATGTGTTAGAAATATTGTGTGCGAAGGATGAAAACTTGATGATTCAAGAATTTATGAATGGTCAAGAAATCGGAGCTGATGTATATATAGACATGATTTCAGAAGAGATAGTCTCAATATTTACTAAGAAAAAGCTTGTGATGAGAGCTGGAGAGACGGATAAATCAGTTTCTTTTAAAGACGAAAAGTTATTTGCACTTATTGAAAAATTCGTAAAGGAAATTGGTTTTAAAGGTCAAATTGATATTGATGTATTCGATATAGATGGAGATTACTATATCTCAGAAGTTAATCCAAGATTTGGAGGAGGATATCC
>JAAYEL010000021.1 GCA_012728755.1 Tissierellia bacterium
AGATATATCAGCACCTGAGCCAATTGCCATAGCTTCACCATCATAGCATAATTCCGAAACAGAAAAATCATAGTCTATATTATAGCACTTATCGTCCTTTGCTAATAACATTGTTGACCTAGATATATAACCTGCGTCTTCATCATTATAAACTCTGCCCCATTTATTTAATTCATTTATTAAAGCAGGAATAATATTTCTCACTACAAATTTAAAATCTATTTCTTCGTGAGTCCTATCTAATATTGGGTCATACAGACTGTCCATAGTTGATAGTATGTTTGAATCTCTATAAGAACCAGCTGCTCCCATAACCATTCCTTCATGTCCATTTACTTTAAAAACTTTCATTGAATTGAAGCTGTTAATAGTCATTTTAACAGACTCTCTTGAAACTTGTGAATCTCCAGCCATTAATATTCTATCTCCATCTTTAACCGCAAGTACAACGCTCATTTTATTTACCTCATTCTTTCATTTATTTTGTTTACCTTACATACATATTATATCAAATATTTTTTTTTAGAAGTCAAGTAGATTTTATAAATCTACTTGAGCCTCTTTCGCATTCTCTTCTATGAATTGTTTTCTTAAACTAACAGAGTCTCCCATTAGAGATTGAACTACTCTTTCAACCATTGTCATATCACTAACAGTAATTTGTTTAAGTATTCTGTTTTCCTTGTTCATAGTAGTTTCTTCAAGCTGTTCAGCATTCATTTCTCCTACACATTAATCCATTATTTCTAATGGTGCTGACTATTTCTTCGCTCAGGCTGGTTCAATATACTGCCTTCATAGCGTCCACCGTTTCAAGCTACGTATCAATAGTAGCCTTACACACCGACAAAGGTGTTAGTCGATACAGGTTTTAAACTACAACATTTTTCCAATTTTGATAGCTCCATATATTTCTAAAAGAACCTTTAGAAATCAAGTTTTTGTAGTCTTCATAGACATGACTTGAGCTTTCACCATTCTTTTTTCTAAGACGAATATTGTAAACATCTTTTTCAGTTAATCTTGCTCTACCATTATTAGAGCCTTTCATAGAAGAATTGGTTTTATGAAACTTTTTATTTTCCTCTGTGTAGACTTCCATAGATATTCCTTTCCAAGTTTCTCCCTTCCAAATTTTCTCAAAACCAGATTTGCCAATTCTATCTTTGTATATCTCATATACTTCCATTCTGCGTTCTTTATTGGCATATCTTCTTCTTATTTCCTCAACGTCTACTTGAGTAAGTTTTGAGTTTGGATGTCTTTCTCCTTGAAGGTCATATCCACTTATATCTCCACCAATAGTTTCATTGTAGCCATTGTTATAGCTATCATAAAACTCAATAAACGCTATCTCTTTTTCTTTAATATCTTCTTTACTACATTCGCAAATTATTGAGAATTTAAAATTATCCAATCCGTATTTCCTAAAAGCTCTATACAAGGTTTTATTATACTCTCTATCACCTTCTGAAAAAGCTCTAGTTCTATGGTCGTTCCATCTTCTCTCTATGTCATTAGAACAACCAATATAAATCTTATTGTTTACCATATTCTCTATTTTATATATTCCTATCATTGTTTTATCCTCCTCAATTTTAATTGAAGAAGGTTTGTAGTTTAACTTCCCACGAGACCATCTTCATTCTAATATAAGGATTAGG
>JAAYEL010000022.1 GCA_012728755.1 Tissierellia bacterium
CTCATTACATTCACCTCTTTAATAGCATCATACCCGATTAGCAAAAGCCTATCTCACTATTCGATCAAAAATTTCTATACTTGCTTGCTTCATAGGTTTCTTATTTTTAATAGCATCATCAATTTCTTTATAAAACTTCTCAAATCCTTCTATCCTATCTTGTCCCATACCTGGTCTGAGGATTCTATCAAGTGAATTTTCTCCAAAAGTATCTAAGTATTCTTTAATCTTTGCTTCGTAGTCTATCTTGATTTTACCTCAACTATTGTTAATATATCCCCTAATTTCATACATCAGATTTTCATTTTGCGATTCCTGATGTATGCTTTTTTTAATAGATACATCAGGATTTGCATTTTTCGATTCCTGAGGTATGTTTTCGGCACTTTCACTACATCAGGATTTTGATTTTTCACTTTCTGATGTAGTTTTTTAAGAAAAGATACATCAAGAATTTGATTTTGTATTTTCTGATGTATCTCACCTAGAATTTTTGACCATTTTCCTACATCAAGATTTGAGTTTTGTGTTTTCTGATGTAGCACTTGAGATTTTCATACATCAGGAATTAAGAAGTTGATTTTCTGATGTAGTAAAATGGAGATATATTTGACGATGTGCGATCTTTTAATGAATATAAAAGTAGATCTGGAATAAGAGCTTACCCTTATCAAAACCTGTAACTGATTCTAAAATAATGTATTAAAAAAGCACGACTAACATTTATTTGTTAGTCATGCTTTTTTAATATTTTTGTGATTGAGCTCTTTTATCCTCTATCTTATCAGCTAAATCAGCATACTTATTAGATTGCTCATCATCAAAGCCAACATTTGTAGCCTCATTAAGATAAATCTTATCTAATAGATTCTCTATTTCATCATTGTTAAATTCTTTTTCAGCTTCATAATTAAAATTTAGTTTTTTAAGTAAAGTTATTTCTTCATTTGTTAGTGATATCTTCATTTTACCTTCCATTCCTTAATTAGGTTTGACTTTCAATCACCAAATTCTCCCTTCCTAGTCCTCAATCTCCCCAAATCCAAAGCTAATCACATGATTGTATTCTTGATTGGCTTTTAGGATGTGGTTCTCTAGGTAATCTTGGTTTATAAAGTCTGGTGCATATTGGGCTTCAAAGCAGATGCCTTGATGTTTGCCCACTTTGCGGCCTTCAGCGTCTTCAAAGCTTTCATCCAATTGGTTTCCTGAGTAGACTACTAGGTATGGATATGATGTCTTTATTGTTAATGTGATTTTTGATTGTGGTGATGAGATTTTGGCATCGTAGTCTAAGGCTTTGCTTAGCTCAAATGGGTGATCTATTCCTTCAAATCTTCTAATTTGCTCGTCGCTAGATTCAAAGGTTTCATTTAATAGAGTTGGTTCATTTAGGTCAAATGCCGTGCCTTCGCTGTCTAGAAGTGCATATGGCAAGCTATCTTCTCTTAAAGCTAGATAAGAATTAGATAGCAGTTGAAGCTTGTGATTTGATACCTTTTCATTTTCTGGATTTAAGTTAAAATAACTATGATTTGTTATATTAACTAAAGTGTCCTTGTCTGATTTTGCTATATAGTTAATGTGTAGTGTGTTGTTATGTATTTTGTAAATTACTTTAACTTCTAGATTTCCTGGATAGCCTGAATCTTTATCTTTTAGGGTAGTTGTGAAGATGGCTGTGTTTGGTGTTTGCTCTATTAAGTCCCATGATTTTGTAGTAAGGTTTGTTAGTCCACCATGAGTGCTTTTTGGAAATTCATTTTGGTCTAAGTGGTAAGTTTGTCCATTTAGAGTAAATTGAGCATTTGAGATACGTCCTGCTACACGGCCAACAGTAGCTCCTAAAAATGTTTTGTTGGTTTTGTAATCTTCAAGATTTTTGTAGTTTAGAACTGTGTTTGTGCCTTTATACTTTAACTCATAAATTGAAGCACCGTATTCTATGATAGTAGCTTCCAAATCACCGTCTTTTATATGTACTTTTTTCATGTTTAACTCCTTAATTTTAGTCCTTATATATATTATAAGGGTTTTGGAGAAATAAAAAAGTCTCTCAAATGTATTTGAGAAACTTTTGTAAGGTTAAACTAGTTTTCTTGCTTCTTCTAAAGCTTTTTCGAAGTTAACTTCATCAGTTACTTCAGGCACATATTCAACATATTGAACTACGCCTTCTTTATCGATAATTACGATTCCTCTTGTTAAAAGCTTTAATTCGTCTATTAGGAATCCATATTTTTGTCCAAATTCTCTATCCATATAATCAGAGACTATCTCAGCCTTATCAATTCCTTTTGCTGCACAGAATCTTTGTTGAGCAAATGGTAAGTCTAAAGATATAGTAACTATCTTAATATCGTCTGAAAGATTTGCTGCTTCTTCATTAAATGTAGAAGCTTGAATAGAGCAAACTCCTGTATCAATAGAAGGTACTACTGATAATATTAATACTTTTCCTAATTCTTCTTCTAATTTAAATTCTGATAAATCATTTCTAGTAGCAACAAATAATGGAGCTTTATCGCCCACTTTTATTCCATTGCCAAGTAAATGCATTGTTTTTCCACCAAATGTAATCATTTTGCCTCCTTAAATTTTATTACGAGATAATGATACCCATTTTACCTGGTAAAATGCACTTTAATTTGCTTGATTTTCTATTCGCCTTGCTCAATTCTTTTTTTCGCTGATTTGAAATTATGAGGTATTAATTTAAGTGATAAAAAATCATAAATCTTACTGCCCACTAATACTTCATCTTTAAGTCTTGACACTACTCTAAATCCTAGATTTTTAAGTACATGCTCTATTCTTTGATTATCACTAGATGTTTGAGCATATAAAAGACGGTATTGTTTCTCTTCAAAAAGGTACTCAATAAATGCTACAAGAGCCTTGGTACCATAACCCTTATCCCAATTTTCGCTATCTGAGATATTGATTCTGATACATTTATTATCAGTACTTTCTTCCTTTCTTCTAATTGGCTTATATTCATAGTCTATAAAATACGAATCAACCTCACCAATTATCACCCCATCTTTATATATGTGCCATGCTTGCGAAGATATCTCTTCTTCACGTTCTTCTTTTTTTACTAACTCAATATCTTTATATGTTAATTTCATTATTTAGCCTCCATTTTAGAAAATGACCAAATATGGATCATTTGATTTTGTAAATCCTCCAAACTCCATGTTTTTTCGGAATTCTCTTTGTTTAGAGGATCTGATATATAGTATTTATCGCCCACTTTTTTATATATGATTATCATCCCGGAATCCTTAGTAAATACCCCTTTAACTACACTTGCAAGAAGTACTCTCCCTCTATCTAATTCATCATTTATCCTAACATCATTATTGGCTACTACATTATAGGTCAGTCCCAATCTAATGCTTCCAATCTCGATAGCTTGCCAAGAAGTACCCATACTATCAATTCCCCATCCTTCTTTTTCGAAAAATTGAGCCATTTCATAGGGATTCATAGTAGTATCTTTAGTTAAGTACGTATATATTGATGATAGCGCTGTTGGGATATTGCCCTTAACTGCCATATATGAATCTATGTAAGGTAAATAAGCCCATCTTTTATCCCATTGAATGAAGTTTGGAAACTCATTTTCTTCCACATCTGATTTGATATCAATGCTATTTGGATCTAAATTCCTAGATGAAAACTCATCATACATGCTTTTCATATGTGGATATTTGTATATGATAAAATCCAAATCATCTGGCATTTGAGTATTGTCATAACAACCTGACAGAATGACAACAAACACGATAAGTATAATATTAAATTTTTTTCGTTTAATTATACTAGTATACATAATGATATTATATATTATTAACGAGAAATATCCAATACTTGCGACAATTAAAAGCATTGAGAAATATTTTATTTGGAAAAATAACAATCTCAATGCATTAAATTTAAATATTTAGTTCCCAAGCACCCCTTATTTGAGGTAATACTCTTTCATATTTCCACATCTTTTGTGAATTTATAGGACTATTAACATCAAGGACCTTTAACATATCATCCTCGTACCCTGTCACCATAATATAATGTCCGCCAGTCGTGAAATCCCCGGCAGTAACATTAAACACTAAAAGCGCTCCACTATCAATACTTGCTTGTATCATATTTAGATCAACACCTATCTCACTACAAGTTAAGCCTAGGTCGATAGCCCCCTTTTGAAATAAATCCCATGATGAACCATACGAGTCCCCAAAATACCCTTGCTCATTAGCCCAATCACCCATTACTGCAGGATTCATCGAATTATCCCCTGTAAAATGAATATAAGCTGAAGAAAGCACTGTAGGACCACATCCTGAATGTGCCATATATGAATTACTTATCTTGTGAAATCCCCATCTTGAATCCCATTGAATGAATTGTGGGATATCACCCTTTTGATATACTCCAGTTAAATCAAAACTTTCAGGATTATCCTTTAGTTCATGATATTGAAGAATCTCATTTGTAGTCTCTGGGTATTTAGTAATTGATTCTTGAAGCTGTTCAGGAAGTTCGCTTATAAGTTTTTCTTTATTAGGAGCTTGGTAATCATTTTTCTTTAGATGATCAAATGGCTTATCTTTATTAAAAGAGTTAGAAACTACAGGAATATTATCCGAAGGAATTTCCTTTGGTTCATCGGTTTCATCTGTATTTGGAAACACTATATTCACATTGTCTTTATGAATACTACCTTCTGTTTTAATGATGATTTTTTCAACTGGCTTAGCATTTTCTTTTGGAAGTTTTGGTTCATCAATAGTTTTTTCACCACATGCTACTAAAACCATTGCCATGACTATTAACAAAATACTTAGCCTTTTCATTTTACTCATATTTACCTTCTATTGTTTATTTCTTTGCTCCAATAATTGATTAACCTTAACAGCAAGGTTATTGTAAACTTCTCTTAATTCTTCAAACTCAAATTCTCTTGGATGGAAGTATTCTTCTGAATCAATAAGCAATTGCTTAAGCTCTTCGTCTTGAGTCTCATCATAAATTTGTGCGCCCATTTGCATTAGGCCTCTAAGTCGTCCAAATAAAGTCATGACTCTATGCTCATCTTTATTTTCTTGCATAAGAAAATCTAGCGTCCAATCTCTATTCATCTTTGTAAGAAGAGCTTTATGTGGGATGTATATACCTACTTCTTTTAAGTCCTTTATGAAGTTATATAGGATATCATCATGGATATTTACGAATAACACAAATTCATAACCTTCTTCTATTTCTTTATCGAATACATAATTTTCAGGCTTTAAATTAACGTTGCCATCCAATAAATCTTTTACTTTTAAATCTAATTCAAAATCTTCAATATATCTAATATCAAAACCATGTTCTTCTGACACCTTTTCAAACTTATCTTTTCTCTCACCTTTGATATTATAAACTAACATATATCTATTTTCTTGCATTTAGTCCTCCTTTAGATGCTTTTATTATTTATCTCAATATATTTATATAAACATATTTGCTATACGATAACAGCAATATTATACCCCAAATACTTGAAAAAGAAAAATCCGCCAAGATCTCTCCTGGCAGATTTATAGTTTTTATTAAACTGTGATAGTTTCTTTCTCTTCAGCTTTTTCAATAGTAGGGATTTTAGCATCTCCAACCAATTGAATACACTTAGATGGACATTTTTCTGCTGCTTTTCTAGCATTTTCCATATTGAAGTTTTTATGATGATTAACTCTTGCAAGTTTACCATCCATGTAAAACTCTTCTGGAGCTAATTTAGCACAAAGTCCACATCCAATACATCCAACCTTACAAGCTTCTTTAACTTGTTTACCAAATGAGTGAGAGCTACATCTAACTACAGCTTTTTGTCCATGTGGTGATAGATATAAAATGTTTTGAGGACAAACCTTAATACATTTTTTACATGCCACGCAATTATCTTCATTTACTACTGCTACGCCATTAACTACTTTGATAGCATCATATTCACATTGATCAACACATGTACCACAACCTTGGCAACTATATTGGCAAGCTTTACATGAACCACCACCAAGAGTTTTGATAACTCTACAGTCTCTAACTCCTTCGTAGTCAAAAAGAAGGTCAGTATTATCATATGTACCATTGCAACGAACAGTAGAAACCATCCTAATAGATTCTTGTTTCTCAACGCCCATAATCTCAGCAACTTTATCAGCTACTGGTTGAGCACCAACAAGACATAGGTTTATCGGAGCTGTTCCTTCAGCAACTGCTTTTGCATATCCATCACATCCAGGGTAACCACAGGCACCACAGTTTGCTCCAGGTAATGCTTCTTGTACTAGAGCTTCTCTTTCATCCACTTCAACGTGAAATACTTTAGCTGCTACACCTAGAAGCGCTGCAAAAACTATTGCCATAACACCTAATGTCCCAGTCGTCATTAATAAAGTGTCCATTTAATATCCTCCTTCTTCCTAGATCAATCCTCTAAATCCGAAGAAAGCAATTGACATTAATCCTAAACTGATCAATGCTATTGGCACTCCTCTAAAAGATTTAGGAACGTCTAATACTTCGTATTTTTCTCTTATCGCTGATAATAATACTAATGCGATAGTGAAACCAACAGATGCAGATATTGAATTTGCTACTGTTTCTAATATATTGTATCCACTATCTACGTTTAATATCGCTACACCAAGTACTACACAGTTTGTAGTGATAAGTGGTAAAAATACACCTAGTGCATTATATAAAGATGGAGAAGTCTTTTTTAAGAACATCTCTACGAATTGAACTAAAGAAGCAATTACTAAAATAAATGCAATTGTCTTTAAGTATTGTAATCCGAATGGTACTAAAATATAGTTATTTAATAATAGAGTAATAACAGATGATAATGTTATTACGAATGTTACTGCTAATCCCATCCCAACTGATGTATCTAACTTTTTAGAAACACCAAGTGTTGGACAAATTCCTAGGAACTGAGCTAGTACATAGTTATTAATAAATATCGATCCTAAAATTATACTAATATAACTACTCATTATTCAGCCTCCTTTGGACCTGTAGGTCTCTTATTTTGTAAAGCAGTCATGATAGCAACAAAAATACCTAATAGTATAAATGATGCTGGTGCTTGCGTAAGAATTTTTAATCCAAAATCTTCTGGGAATATTCTTAATCCCATGATAGCTCCTGTACCGAATAATTCTCTAACTACAGCTAATACAACTATAACTAAAGCATATCCTAAACCATTTGCTATACCATCTAATATAGATAATCCTACACCATTTTTTGAAGCGAACGCTTCAGCTCTTGCTAATATCAAACAGTTTACTACGATTAGAGGTAAGAAAATACCTAATAGCTCGTAGATACCTTGCATATATGCGTTCATAACCATCTCTGTTATAGTAACGAAAGCTGCTATAACCACGATAAATGCTGGTATTCTTACTTCGTCTGGTATGAAATTTCTCAATAATGAGATAACTAAATTTGACATTACCAATACGAATATAACAGCAGCGCCCATACCTAAAGCTCCCTTAACAGAACTAGATACGGCAAGTACAGAACATAATCCAACTAGTTGAACTAATACTGGATTGTTCTTGAAAATACCATCTTTAAACATATCTTTTATTTTCATATTATCCTCCTAGTTCAAAGCCTGAAATGCTTTTGAAGCAGAGTTCAAGATTTCTAGCATAGCATCTGTAGTCCAAGTAGCTCCAGAAATTGAATCGATTTTTCCTTGAGCTGTTCCATCTCCAGTAGAGAATGCTTCACTCTTTAATGAATCGCCAACAATATCTGCTACATAAGCTTCTTCCTTAGCAGCTGCCCCATAACCTTCAGTTTCTTGCATTGAATAGTAAACAAATTGCTTGATAACTCCATCCATATCAGCTAGTATACCAGTTTGAATACCATCTCTATGGAATCCTAATTTAGATGTAACATCTAAGATATAACCCACTTGTTCAGAACCATTCATAGCTTTATGAACTGCTATCACTTTATCATCTAATGCTGCACCTTCAACAGGTTCAACAGCATCTATACCTTCGAACTGTGCAAGATAGTCAATAGCTGGCGCATTAGCTTTAGCTTCTTCTTCAGCGATTGCTACTAAATCAGTATCTTTATATTCAACATTACCCTTGCTATATTCTTTAAGTGCATTAACTCCACCATTCATAGCATCTTGCATAGCCATAGAAGTAACTGTAGCTCCTGAGATTAATAATATATCTTGATCCCTTGTAGGATCTGCTTTTAATTTAATCTTCTTAGCTAATGACTTTCCTACTATGTTTCCAGAATATAAGCTTTCTTCAATCTTTGCACCATAATCAGGAGTTTCACCATGAGATACAACCTTATATTCTTTTATTACTTTATCTTTATCTACTCCAAGTAATATATCGATAGCTCCACCAAATCCAGAGCCTTTTAATTGAACAACATGTCCTACTACTTCTTCGCCTTTTAATGCATCAACTATTCTCACAAAGCCTTTATGTTCACCTTTTGTATTTACTTCTTTAAAGCTATCTGCTCCAAATAAAGGTTTAAAAACTTCTTCATAATTTACTGCATAGTATGGTTCAACGCTATCTCCAATTGGCTCAATTTGATCTGATAAATCAGCCATTTTCTTAGCTACTTCTTGGAATGAATTTGTAAGTGCAGATGTTGTCATAGTAGCACCAGAAATCGCTTGAATCTCTCCATTCTCTTTATTGCCTGCTCCATAGCTAACACCTTTAGAAAGGTTAACTCCACCTACTCCATCAATAAATGATTGGTCTTCCATTTTTGATCCGTAACCAGGTGTTTCTGAATGAGTTAATGGTTTAAATCCTTGAATAACTCCAGCATTATCAACGCCTATTATGTAAGAAATATCTCCACCATAACCACCTTTACCAATTCCGCTAAATACATAGCCGATTTGGTTAGTTCCATCAGTTACTTCGATAACTTCTTTTATATTTTCAGATACGCCTGTCTCAATTGTCTTAAAATCTACTCCACTTGGATATGCTTGAGAGTATGATTCCTTAAATGCTTGTGCTTGTCTTTCTTGGATAACTGGTGAAGTTACCATATTTGTAAGGCCAAGTACTAAAGCTGCTACAGCGGCTATAAGGAATAATTTGACTACTAATGTTAATGTCTTATTCATTTTGCCACCACCCCTCTACCAAATGTCTTTTGTCTTAATAATTTATCAAGTAATGGTGTCACAACGTTCATTAATAATATCGCATAGCTCACGCCTTCAGGGTATCCACCATAAACTCTTATGATTACTGTTAGTAAACCAGCACCTGCTGCATATACAATTTGTGCTCTATCAGTAGTTGGTGAAGATGAATAGTCAGTTAGCATAAAGAATGCACCTAACATCAATCCGCCTGATAATAATTGCATTAATGTATCTTCCATATCATATCCTAATAACATGAATAGAACTGCACAAGTCACTATATAAATAGCTGGCATTTTAATATGTATTACTTTCTTAAACAATAAATAAGCTGCTCCTAATAAGATAGCAAGCTTTGATACTTCTCCCATAACTCCAGGAATATTTCCTAAAAATAAACTCATCATACTAAATGGTTTACCAGATAGTGGAGTTGCTGCACCAACTTGATCCATGAATACAAACTTGCCCATCTCTCCAGGCCAAGATGCCAATAACATAGCTCTAGCTGCCAATGCAGGGTTTACAAAGTTGTTTCCGATTCCTCCAAAGAATTCTTTAACAACTACTATAGCAAATATACCACCAAAAATTGCCATCCAATATGGGAATGTTGAAGGTAGGTTAAATGCTAATAACATACCAGTTACCACGCAAGATAAGTCTCTCACACGAACTGGCCTTTTCATCGCTTTTTGTGTAGCAAATTCAGCAAATACGCAAGCTGCTACCGTTACTAAAGTAAGAGATAAAGCTCTCATACCAAATACATAAACTGCAGCAACTAGGGCTGGAATCAATGCTATAATCACATCCAACATAATTAGTTGTGTCGTATTTTTAGACCTAATATGTGGCGATGAAGAAACACTATTTAATTTTTTAATATTATCCATCATTCCTCCTATTTAGGGATTATTCTCATTTGGTTCTTACCTATCCTAATGCTTTCAACCAATGGTCTTTTTGCAGGACAAACATAAGAACAAGATCCACATTCGATACAATCCATTAAATGATAATCTAGCATCATATCTGTTTTATGATACTTAACTGATGCTTCTAATTGGAATGGTACCAATCTAACAGGGCAAACATCCACACATTTATTACATTTAATACATGGTGTTGTTTCTTGCATATGAGATTGAGATTCAGTCATTACCAATACACCATTTTGTGCTTTTTCTAGTGGAAATTCTGTACTATAAACAGCAAATCCCATCATAGGTCCACCAATAATTACTTTGGCTGCATCTTCAGTTAATCCACCAAGTGCATCAATACCATCTTGAATTGTAGTTCCTACTCTAAACCATGCATTAGTTGGTTCTTTAAATCCAAAACCAGTGAAAGTAGCGACTCTTTCATAAATAGGTTTACCATATTTAACAGCTTCATAAATAGCAAAAGCTGTAGAAACATTGTTTACTACCACGCCAACATGCGCTGGTAATTTTCCAGTAGGTACTATACGACCTAATGTAACGTCAATGATTCTCTTTTCATCCCCTTGAGGATATTTAGTTTTAACAACAGTTAAATTAATATTGTTTGCCTCACAAATAGGCTTCAATATTCCGATAGCTTCAGGTTTATTATCTTCTATAGTGATATAACCGTCCTTAGCATCAACAGTCTTCATAATTATTTGAAGGCCTTCAACTATTTCTTTAGCATGTACTCTTATCAACATGTCATCTGCTGTTAAATAAGGTTCACACTCTGCCGCATTTAAGATAACAGAGTCTATCACCCTGCCTTTTGGAGGGTTTACTTTCACATGAGTTGGGAAACTTGCTCCACCCATGCCTGTAATACCAGCATCTCCAATAATATGTACTAGTTCTTCTTTTGTGACATTCTTCCAATCTCTGTTCAATACTTCATAACCAAGAGTATCTTTTCCGTCATTTTCGATAAAAACTGTAACTACATGTCTTCCTCTAATAGTTGCTGTTTCTTCTACTTTTTGAACGATACCTGATACACTTGAATGTACATTTGCAGATATATTGCCATTTCTTTCCCCAATTAATTGACCGACTTTAACTTCATCTCCAGCTTTAACAAGTGCTGTTGCCGGTGCTCCAATATGCTGAGCTAATGGGATTTTAACAATACTAGGAGCAACTATAGTTTTAATACTACCTTTGTTAGAAAGCTCCTTGTGTGCATGTACATGAAATCCGCCTTTAAACGTTTTTCCAAGTACCAATAAAATCACCTCTTCCTATATTATTAAGTTATATTCGAATTGTATAATTCAACAATAATTATAACATAAATCTTGCCTATAAAATTAAAATATCTGTCAAAAGTGTCAATAACTTCCAACAGATATTTAATATTTTAATATTTATTAACTTTTTAAGCAAATGTTTAGTTGTTAAAGTAACTTTTGATGATTTCCTTAATAGTATTATATGTTCTCACAAATTGAGAACTTTGTGTATCCTTTACTACAGGCTCCCAAAGTACATCATAAAGTTCCTTATAATCTTTAACTCTTTCGATATAGTTTTTCGTTTCTGAAAATGGAATATTATCATAGCTCTCTTGGTCATTTGTGATTATCCCACCATCTATCCATTTTTGTAAATTACCAAGTCCTCCATTGTATGCGATAATCGCATAATCCATAGAACCAAAATGATCAAAAAGGTATTTTAAATAATATGTTCCCATTTGGATATTATATTCAGCATCTACAAGCTTTGTCTCATCAAATTCAATGTCTTTTTGTTCAGCTACCCATTTGGCAGTTTCTGGTAATAGTTGCATGATACCTACAGCATCTGCATTTGATACAGCTTCTGGTTTGAAATTACTTTCAGTTCTGATAATCCCAGCAACTAAAGTGGGCTCCAAATCATTCTCTTTGGCGTATTTTTCTATTAATTCAACATAAGGTTGCTCTGTATTTCCCAGTGTAGCATATACAAAGGCAAAAACCATAGAACAAACTATAATAAAAACTATAAGAAAAAACACTAATAACTTAATCACTACTTTCATCTTTAATATCCAACCTTTTCTTTATCTGTTTTCTCAGATGGTTGATGTCGAGATCATTAAATAATACTACATCTGCATGCTTTCTTTTTAGCTCAACATCCATCTGACTGTTTATCCTATTTTCCGCTTGTTCGAAGGATAAATCGTTTCTTGTCATCAATCTTTCTAATTGTTTTTCATAGTCTACATATACAAGCCATGTCTCATCTATATCTAATGATAACTTATCTTGAAGCTTAAGCTCAAAAAGTATAGGAAGTTCTATGAAAATAACTTCATTCTCACTTTTTTCTATTATACTATTTATTTTCCTAAAAATGTTACTATGTGTCAATGAATTTAGTAAATCTAGCTTATTTCTATCAGAAAAAACTATTTCACCTAAGATATTTCTATCTATAAGTCCATTTTTATCCAGAATTTGATTTCCAAATGTCTCTAATATGGCATTGTAGTTTGCTTCACCTTTATCCATTAGCTCATGCGCTACTTTATCTGCATCTATGACTTGATATCCAAGAAGCCTTATAATGTTTGCTGCTGTAGATTTGCCTGTAGCGATAGATCCTGTTAAACCAATTATCTTTTTAGACTTCATACCAGCTTTCTCCTACTTCTACTTCAGCAATTAAGTCAACATCTAAAACAACTGCAGATTCCATCTCCTCTCTTAGAATAGTCTTAACTTTCTCAACTTCACTATCCTTTGCTTCTATAATAAGCTCATCGTGTATTTGAAGTATTAATTTTGAGTCCATTTCTTCCTTCTTAAGTCGTTGGTATACCTTAACCATTGCTACCTTAATAATATCTGCAGCCGAGCCTTGAATTGGCGTATTTAATGCTATTCTTTCTCCAAAACTTCTAATCGTAAAATTCTTACTATTAAGTTCTGGCACATATCTTCTTCTATTGAAAATAGTCTCAACATAGCCTTTTTCTTTAGCATCTTTAACAATATCTTCCATATACTGATGAATACTAGGATAACTTTCAAGATAATTATCAATATAAGCTTTTGCTTGTTTTCTAGAAATATCTAAATCCTTAGATAATCCATAATCACTAATTCCGTAAACTATCCCGAAATTTACAGCCTTAGCATCTGATCTTTGTCTTTTCGTAACATCTTCTAAATCAACATCAAACACTTCAGATGCAGTCTTTGTATGGATATCTATCCCATGCTTAAATGCATCAAGCATATTTTCATCCTTTGATAGAGCAGCTAGTACTCTTAACTCAATTTGAGAATAGTCAGCAGCTACAAACTTATATCCTTCTTTACTCACGAAAGCTTTTCTAATCAGCCTTCCTTCATCCGTTCTTATTGGGATATTTTGAAGATTTGGCTCAGTTGAGCTTAGTCTTCCAGTAGTAGTTATCGTCTGTCTAAATATCGATCTAATCCTACCATCTTCCATTATATAAGGATACATGCCATCAATATAAGTGCTCTTTAATTTTTTCAAGCCCCTATACCTTAATATATTAGGGATGATCTCATGCGTATTTTTAAGTTTTTCAAGCACTTCAGCATCTGTACTATATCCAGTTTTTGTTTTCTTGATTACTGGCAATTGAAGTTTTTCAAATAGGATCTCGCCTAATTGTTTTGTTGAATTGATATTGAATTCCATATCAGCATCCTTGTAGATACTCTTTTCTAATTCATCAATCTCCTTAGAAATAACAACATCTAGCTTTTCTAGTTCACTCTTTTCAGTCTTGATTCCCTCTATTTCCATTCTTGCAAGAATATTAATCAATGGAAGTTCTATCCCTCTATATAGCTCTTTCATCCCTAGATTTTCAACTTCGTTTACAAGTTTATCAACAGAGTTCTTTAGGGTATTTACAACATTTCCGATATAGTTATCTAGATTTTCTTTCTCAATTTCTTCAAACTTTTTCTTGCTCTTTCCTTTTCCAAGAAGCTGTTCTTCTGTCAGTATCTCTCTTTCTAAATAATGAGAAGATATGTCTGACACATCATAATTCGTTCTTGAAGGGTCTATTAAGTAAGATAAAAGCATAAGATCAACATAGTTTTCCTCAATTTCTATTCCATTTCTGTGAAATAATACTATGGCTTTTTTCACATCAAAGGATGTTTTTTCAATATTTTTATCTTCAAGGACTTCCTTTAATTGATCCAAGATAGTATCTTTATCTTTGCCAAAATCTAATACTAATACGTCTTCTCTAACTGTACTAGCTAGCCCTATATATGATATCTCACTAGTAATATAATTTTCTTCATTTGTAAATACCTCAAAGTATAGGCTCTTTGAGTTTTTGATATCTTCAATCATTTTACCTAAAGATGATATATCTCCAATCACTAAATCCTTAGTCTTTACTTCATCTGTAGTGTCCTTTGCAAATTGATTCATCAAAGTATTAAACTCTAACTTCTTAAACAAATCATATAGCTTTTCTCTGTTAGGCTCAGCTAGCTTAAAATCTTCTATCTCATAATCCATTGGTACATCTAAATAAATCGTACCTAATTTTCTTGATAAAAATGCTTGTATTTGATTTTCTTCTAAATTTTCCTTCAGTTTTTTACCACTGATATTTTCAATGTTTTCATAAACGCCATCAATGTTCTTGTAATCTTTAATAAGTTTAATAGCTGTTTTTTCACCTACTCCAGGCACTCCCGGGATGTTATCAGATTTATCACCCATAAGCCCTTTAACTTCTATCAAGTCCTTTGGCTCTAAATCATATTTTTCTCTGATTTTTTCAACATCATAAACTTCAAGTTCACTAATTCCTTTTTTTGTATAAAGTACATTAGCCTTGTCACCTACTAATTGGAAATAGTCTCTATCACCAGTTAATAAGAAAGTTTGAATATCTTTTTCATTTGCCTTCGTAGACAAAGTGCCAAGGATATCATCAGCCTCATATTCTTGCATATCAATATGAATCACATTCATGCCATCTAATACATCCTTTAGCATCGCAAATTGATGAGATAATTCTGGCGGAGTTTTTTCCCTATGCGCCTTATATGCTTCATAGTCCTTATTCCTAAATGTCGGTCCCGACTTATCAAACGCCACCACTACATAATCTGGCTCGATTATCTCCAATGCCTTTTTATACATATTTAAGAAACCATAAACACCATTGGTATGAATCCCATCCTTCGTCGTCAAATTTCTTATCGCAAAAAACGCCCTAAAAATCAAGCTAGAACCATCTATAAGTAAAAATTTTTCTCTCATTAGTATCTCCTATTCTATAACTATGTCCATTTCACATAATTATATCATAAAAAGACCCTAGGCGAATATCTATCGCCTAGGGTCCTCTTTACTTCAGAGCTAACTCTTACTATTTAAGGTAAAATGCTAAAGCACTTCTTCCTTTTTCTTTTTCAATACTACAAATCCTAACATAGAAACTACTAATGTTATTACGAATGCATCTAATGATACATCTGATGTCTTAGGAGCTTTTGTTGTTGGTTTTGAAGGTTTTGAAGGTTTAACAACAGGTTTTGTTGATTTAGTGTCAGGTTTAGTTACTGTAATTGTCACAGTTACTTCATCTTGACTTCCATCAGGATATGTTACTATAACTACAACTTCTTTTTCACCAGGTGTTGTTGTATCAACTGGATCTTTGTATTCGTACTTAGTTCCTTCTGGTAAATCTTCCTTGTTAGCTATATTATCTTCTGGTTTAGGTTGTTTTCCAACTTCTACTTCTGTGTCTTTTCCTCCTGGTTCGTATTTATCAGCATCCTTAGTTTCTTCAACAGGTTTAGTTACTGTTACAGTTACAGTTACTTCATCAGTTGTTCCATCAGGATATGTTACTACAACTACTACTTCTTTTTCACCAGGTGTTGTTGTATCAACTGGATCTTTGTATTCATAAGTTGTTCCTTCTGGTAAATCTTCCTTATTTTCAATATTGTCTTCAGGTTTTGGTTCTTCGCCAATTTCAACTTCTGTATCCTTACCTATTGGTTCGAATTCTTCAGCATCTGTTGGATCTACCACTGGTTCTGTTACTGTAATTACTACAGGCACTTCATCAGTTGTTCCATCAGGGTATGTTACTACAACTACTACTTCTTTATCTCCAGGTGTTGTTGTCTCAACTGGATCTTTTTATTCGTAAGTTGTTCCTTCTGGTAATTCTTCCTTATTTTCAATATTGTCTGCAGGATTTGGTTCTTCACCAATCGCTACTTCTGTATCTTTTCCTATCGGTGTAAATTCTTCAGCATCTGTTGGATCAACTACTGGTTCTTTAACTGTAATAGTTACAGTTACTTCTTCAGTTGTTCCATCAGGATATGTTACTATAACTACCGCTTCTTTATCTCCAGGTGTTGTTGTATCAACTGGATCTTTGTATTCGTATGTTGTTCCTTCTGGTAATTCTTCTTTATTAGCTATATTATCTGAAGCTACTGGTGTACCGCCAACTTCTACTTCTGTATCTTTTCCTACTGGAGTAAATTCTTCTGCATCTGTTGGGTCTACTACTGGTTCTGTTACAGTAATAGTTACTGTTACTTCTTCAGATGTTCCATCAGGATATGTTACTACAACTACTGCTTCTTTTGGTCCAGGTGTTGTTGTGTCAACTGGATCTTTGTATTCGTATGTTGTTCCTGCTGGTAACTCAGCGACATTCGCTATATTATTTTCAGCTTTTGGAACTTCGTTTAATTTAACTGTTTGATCTTTTACTTGAGGAGTATTTTCCTCAGCTTGAGAAGTTACTATAACGTTAGCTTGAACTATATATGTTGAACCATCAGGATATATTACTCTAACTTCTACTGGTTTTGTACCAGCTGTTGAAGTATCAGGTGCAGTAACATATTCAAATGTTGTTCCTGTTGGCAAGTCAGCTACGTTTGCTATATTGTCTTCTGCTTTTGGTGTAGTGCCTACTACTACAGTTTGATCTTTTCCTGTAGGTGTATATGCACCAGCCATATCTGTTACTATAACATTTGCATCAACGATATCAACTGTACCATCTGGATAAGTAACCTCTATCTTCACAGGTTTCGTTCCTACTGTTGAAGTATCAGGTGCTGTTACATATTTAAATGTAGTTCCTTCTGGTAATTCAGCTAATTTTTCGATGTTATCTTTAGGATCAGGTGTCACATTTAATGCAACAGTTTGATCTTTAGTAACAGGTTCAAATTTACTAGCTTGTGTATAAGCATAGAATGAATCTACAGCCATAATCTGTCCAGCTGCATTTGTCAATTCTGCCTTATAGATCATATCTCCTACAAGAGTATAAGGAACAGTAAAAGATGATGTGTTTAAAGTGCCATCAGCGTTAACTGTCAATCCTTCGGATCTACCAACTTCATTGTCGTTTTCATCACGCCAAATTATTGTATATGTTCCTGAATCAGGATATAATCCAGAAGTTTCAGCTAATGCAGTATCACCAATTCCTGCAAATATACTTGTTGTATCATAATTTGTGATATCAAAAGTAAATTGAGCAGGTCTTAAAATCATTTGGAAATCATATGCATAGTTATTGTTCGTAAGCATATTGTCAAAGTATCCAACATATGTTCCTGTATACGTAGGTGATGTCATACCAGATCTGAAAACACCATTAGTCATGTATACTGTATTAGATACAAAATCACCTTGACTAAATTCATCCCCTTGTGGTCCTACTGTCCATACAGAAACTGAATTAGGGACAACAGGTGAAAGTGAGAACTCTAAATTCCTATATAATGTATTTCTGTCTTTTCCGATAACATCTTGATCACTAAATACAAAGTCACCAAATTCATTTGTTACCGTTTGATATGTCTTGTATATTTCCTTAGTATCTTTGTTTCTAAGTGTTAAAAGAACTGTAATTCCTTTAGCATATACATCTCCTACACCGCTTGACATTCTTGGGTTTTGGTCAACATTTTTTTGATAACCTCTATCCCAAAAAATATTTCCTCTAAACTCTCCAACCACAATACCAGCTTGATTAACATCTGTTGATGGAGTTACTTGAATAACTCGTTGATCTTCTGGTAAGTGTTGAGTAATTTGGTTAGTTTTTTGGAATGCTACCCAGTAGTCATTAACTTTCATATTTGCGGCATCTTTTTGCCATGAAGTTCTTGACCATGCAGAGTCTAATATCCCTCCGAACTGTCCATAATATGAATCTCCTACGATATTGTAGCCATTTTCACCAGCCCAATTTACATCAGACCAGATTTTTATTAATGGATACCTACTAACTTCAACCCCGGCATACCATTTCATGAAATCATGCACCACAACTGTTCCATCCGCCTTAACTGTCTCAAAGTTAGGTGGTTGAATCAAGAACATACCTTGGTCATTTGATGAAAAAGAATAAACAGGGCTGACTGCACCATCTTTATCAATCCATTGGAAGAATAAAGGTACATTTGGTAGTAGTACGTCTTTTGGATCCATACCAGTATCATAAGCACTAATATTCATCCTACGATCATGATATGTCATACCATTGATAGACTCTTTAATACCACCGTCAACCGATGTCACGCCAGGTCCCATCAAGTTTTCAATGGGAATTGGTTGGCCAGCCGTACCAGTTTATGCTTTTGCTGGACTTATAAATAATGAAGTCAAAATCATCGCAAATGCAACTAATAAAGCTAAACCACGCTTCGTTTGTCTTAACATATTTACCTCCTTTAATATTTTATAAGTATACGAGAGAAATCTCGATTACCGAGTAATTTTTAGGATAAATCTTATCTCTAAAAAACCAAATACTTATTATTTATATTATAGTATTAAACTATTGGATTTTTAATGATTGTGCTTATTAAATCAAATGTTTTAGAATATTTATATGTTATTAAAAACCGTTTATTTTCTACAACCCACTTATATAGTAATTTATTTTTGATATACGTTTTGATATTTTCGTATTTATACAGTTTTCAAACTCGTTAAAATTTTACATTTAAAGGTGAAATATTTATCTTCGAATGTAACTTAAACACTGATAATATCTATCCTACAATTCAAGATATATCATTTTATACCTGCATATTTTTTAAGACATTGTTATTATGTCTGTAAAAATATAAATCGCACCTTCTACAAATATCGACTAATCATTCAATAATATATAACTCTAATATAAGAATATGGTAATTTGTTTTGTTATTAATTCTTAAATTATTTTAATAAACATTACAAAAAAAACACACTACATAGTAGTGCGTTTTAGTATTTTAGTTTTGTTATATCGATGTCTACGATTCTTTCTTTATCTATGTTCATACTCTTCTAATTCTTCAATCGTCGAAAATTCTCTTATAAACTTCAAGCCTTTGCTTCTATAATCTCTAATTCTTAGATGTTCCCTATTCGCTTTGTTATATTTACTCGAAGCTCTTCTTTGAGCATCAGAAGTTTTTAATTCATTAGTCATATATCTCCTATTGTTTTTTCTTTTCTATCATTTTACCATTTATCAGAATATTCTGAAAATTTTCATGTAAATTTTGGTTTTTATGTATTTTAATGTCAGCACTTTTGTAAAATATCATGTATATTAGTTTCTTTAGTTATGTTACA
>JAAYEL010000023.1 GCA_012728755.1 Tissierellia bacterium
CTGGATATGTTTATCGTAGCTTATTGAAAGCAAAATAAAAAATGAGAGGTTTCGCTTTGAGCGAAACCTTTCTTTTTTGGTAAAGAAGTAAAGGAAAGTGGCCGGTAGGCCACTATCTTTTTTTATAGAGTAACGCTGGCGTGCTAGTTTAGCCAAAACCCCGAAACTAACACGTAGTAAATCGCCCTGACCTACGTGCTAGTTTACTCAAAAACCCGAAACTAGCACGTAAACCCACCTAAAAACCTACGTGCTAGTTTACCCAAAACCCGAAACTAGCACGTAGAAAATCGCCTTGACCTACGTGCTAGTATTGTCAAAACCCTAAAACTAGCACGTATTAAATCAACCTAAAATACGAGTTAGTTTGCCTAAAACCCCGAAACTAGCACGTAATAAATCGCCTTAAACTACGTGCTAGTTTAGCCAAAACTCTAAAACTAGCACGTAAACCGACCTAAAAACCTACGTGCTAGTTTAGCCAAAACTCTAAAACTAGCACGTAGTAAATCACCCTAAATTACGTGCTAGTTTGCCCAAAACCCTAAAACTAGCACGCAATATCCTAACAGAGGTTTCGCTTACGCGAAACCTTCCTTTTTCTTTGCTTCTAAGCCTTTTAAAAAGGCCTTCCTTTGCCTCATACCTTCGCTTATGATGCTGATACTTTCGAGACTTTTTTGGGGGATATATTGATATTGTTTCACTAAACGGTTAAGATAGGGATATTATGAGATGAGGTATGATATGAAGATTTATGATAGAGAGATTTTTGAGGATTTTAGGTTTACGGACACGAGGGTTGGGACTTTGAGTAGGTATGAGTATTCGAATGGAAATACTTTACCATTGGTGGGTTCTACTCATGGGGATAATTATTATGCTGTGCAGACTAATGGAGATAGGGGGTCTTGGTGGTTTGATCCAAAAAGCGACAGTTTTGAAGGATTTAGATTGACTCATCAGCCAAGTCCTTGGATGGGTGATTTTTCGCATTTGCTGATATTACCATTTAGTGGAGAGTTGGAAGGTAGAAAGTATTTGCCGGATAGTTCGTTATTTTACCCGCATATTAATCAGATAATGTTTAGTGATGGGGATTATGCAAATTTGGTTTCATATGATCATGATGCAATTATTGATTATCATTCTTATGGAAAGGCGAGTTTTTTAATTAGTGGTGAAGGCTTAGAGCTTAAGAAGGTTGGTAATGATATCGAAGGATTTGTCGTTAATTATGCTGGTTGTGAGGATAAGAATTTTACGATGCATATTAAACTTAGTTTCGATTCAGATGTTGAGTTTAGAGTAGATGATATGGGATATGTCATTTCATCACAAGTAGAGATATTAAAATTAAGGATTTCTACTTCATTTATATCAAAAGAACAAGCCACATTAAATCATGCTAGGATGGAAAAGGACTTTGGGTTGCTTTATAAAAAGGCAAAGGATTCGTGGCTAAAATATTTTGATAAATTTGAAGTTGATAATGAGTTTGAAGCTTCAGCATATGACAAGTATGAAAGATATGATAGATTAAATCAGGTGAAATTCTTTTACCATTGCGTTTATAGGGCTTTTTTATTTCCGATGAAACATTTTGAGGTTGATGAGTTCGGTGATGAAGTTCACTATGATACGACATCTAAGAGTGTAAAGAAGGGAAAACTTTATACAAATATCGGACTATGGGATGCTCAAAAGACGCTATTTCCATTGATATCATTGGTGGATTCAAAGCTTTATGAAGATATTTTGGAAGGTTTCTTGAATAGTTTTAGAAATTCTGGATATCTGCCAAAATGGCTATCTCCTGATGAACGAGGTCTTATGCCTGGGACATTGGTGGATAATGTAATCGCTGATGCTTCATCAAAGGGTATAGCTGGTGAAATGATGGATGAATTTTTGGTAGCCATGATCAAATCTGCTGAAAATGACGCCGATTCTGAAAACTATGGAAGAAAAGCAGCTAAGGATTATAGGAGGTATGGTTATGTACCTTCAGACTATCATGAAAGTGTGAATCAAACTTTAGATAATTGTCTTGCGGATTTTTCTATAGGAGTAGTCGCAAAGAATCTTGGTAAAGAAGATTTGGCAAATAAGTATTTTGATTATTCAAAGAATTATAGGAATTTATTTGATCCTAGCAGTGGCCTTATGAGAGAAAAAGATAAAGAAGGTCGCTTTGGGGAAGATTTTAATCCGCTTAGTTGGGGTTCTCCTTATACTGAAGGATCTAGTTATCAAAATAGCTACAATGTTTATCATGATGTAGAAGGTTTGGTAGAGTTATTTAAGGGAAAAGATAAGTTCTTTGAAAGACTTGTTGAACTTACAAATGCTGATACAAGCTATGATGTAGGTGTATACGGCATGGTGATTCATGAGATAAGAGAATTCGATGCAGCAAGATTTGGACATATAGCTATATCAAATCAACCAAGTTTTCATATACCATACCTATATCATTATGTTGATAAGAGTGAGTATACAGAGCAAATCGTTAAGGAACTATTGTTGAACTATTTTAAATATGATTTTGATGGATTTCCAGGAGATGAAGATAATGGATCCATGGCATCATGGTTTATACTTTCAAGTCTTGGGATTTATCCACTTTGCCCTGGAAAAGGTGAATACGTGATGGGCATACCATTTTACAATAAAGTAAAAGTAAAGCTTGATAATGAAAATGTAATAGAGATTGAAGCTTTAGAAAATTATCATCATAAAAAATATGTCGACTGGGTAAGGCTTGATGATGAGTTATTTGAAGGTGGCATTATCACTCATAAGAAGCTTATGAATACGAAGAAAATCCAATATAGATTGGCAATCGTGCCAAAATAATTATTAGAATAAGGGAAGTTAGTTGATCTAGCTTCTCTTTTTTTGTGAAATGGCATTTATTACAACACATGAAAACATTTTCATAAAAATGCGTATTTGATGTAAATTTGTGTAATGATAACCTAAAAAGCCTTAGAGGTTGAGTCTGAATTAGTTATAAAGTAGGATTAAAATAGATGAGGTGTTTATATGCAAATACAAAATTTATTAGAGAACAAATCAAAAAAATATATCGATATAAATGAAAATTGGAAATTCAAACTTGGAAATAATATGAGATATTCTCAGCTAATCATGGAAGATTTTGATGAGTGGGAGGATGTGAATTTACCTCATGATTGGAGTATTTTTCTAGACTTTAATCAAAAGTCATTAGGTAGAAATGAAGCGGGCCTATTGGATGGAGGTTTTGGATATTATGTTAAGAAATTTGATGTATCAGAGGGATTAGAAAACAAAGATATCTTAATAAAATTTGGTGGAGTGTATATGGATAGCAGTGTTTGGCTAAACGGAAAGCT
Source organism: Tissierellia bacterium (assembly GCA_012728755.1). Classification (GTDB taxonomy): domain Bacteria; phylum Bacillota; class Clostridia; order Tissierellales; family Peptoniphilaceae; genus JAAYEL01. Next base: position 3,381 of record JAAYEL010000023.1, read on the forward strand.
ATTAGGCAACTATCCATTCGGCTACAATACATTTTACTATGATTTGACAAAATGGATACGCTATGGCGAGAATACTTTGGTAGTAAAAGTTGAAAACAGGCAGCCTTCTTCAAGGTGGTATTCTGGGTCTGGTATATATAGAAATGTTGAATTGATTATAAAAGAAAAACTAAATATTAAAGAAGATGGTATACGAATAATCACAAAAGATAGCGAATTAGAGAACTTGGATTTGGTTGAATCAAAGGCATATTTTGAGATAGTTAATAAAACAAATTGTGATTTGAAAGCAAATGTGGTTTTTGATATCTACGATGTTTTTGGCAATAAGCATGGAGAATTTTCTAGTAAAGAGTTGGTAATTGGTTCAAACGATAAAACAGTGATTGAAGAGTTATTTAGTATATCAAATCCTAACCTTTGGTCGATTGAAAAACCAAATCTATATTATGTTAAGACAAAACTATATAGCGATGGGATGCTTCTAGATGAGCAAATAACAAGATATGGTTATAGACATATTAGATGGGATGCAAAAGAAGGATTTTACCTAAATGGTAATTACATAAAGTTTCATGGTGTTTGTTTACATCATGATAATGGTGCGCTTGGCGCGATGCTAGACATTGATGCAGATCGCAGAAAATTAGCGATTATGAAGAAAATGGGAGTTAATGCTATAAGGACTTCACATAATCCTCAATCTGAAGAATTTATAAGACTTTGCGATGAGATGGGCTTTTTGGTTATAGAAGAGGCTTTTGACACTTGGTCTGGAAATGCTAAAAAGGAATTTGACTATAATAGATTTTTTGCAGAAAAATCAACACATCCCGATGCTAATGAGGCAGATACATGGGCTAAGTTTGACATTCAAAGAATGGTAAAAAGAGATATAAATTCCCCCTGCATCATCATGTGGTCGATAGGAAATGAGATTTGGGAAAGCAAGCTTCCTCATGGACTTAAGCAGGGACTAGACTTAATCGAATGGATTAATGAAATAGATAATACCAGATTTACGACAATTGGAGAAGAGGCATTTATTTACAATCTTGATAATGGTGTTCACGTGAATATATGTGAAGAGCTAGATGCTGTAGGGCTTAATTATTGTGAAAATAATTTAGAAAAACTATTTGAGATTTATCCTGATTGGAGATTCTATGGTTCAGAGACTTCATCGGCTCTAAGAAGTAGAGGTATATTTTATGACCCTCAAACAAAAGATAATGTGGCGACAGGAAGTGCCGATAAACCAAACAGAAGATATCAAATGTCAGATTATGGAAATGATAGGGTAAGTTGGGGGAAAACTGCGATAAATTCATGGATACCTGATAGGGATCATAAAAGATATGCAGGTCAATTTATCTGGACTGGTTTTGATTATATTGGGGAACCAACTCCTTGGCACAATGAAGAAAACCTTGGTGCAAAGCCAAAATCTTCATATTTTGGGATAGTAGATACATGCGGATTTCCAAAGGCTGATTACTATTTTTACCAATCTCAATGGCTTAGAAAAGAAGAAAAGCCAATGGTAAAAATTATCCCTCACTGGAATTGGGAAGATAGAGAATTGCTTGAATCACAAGGTACAAACCTAAAAAGAAAAGACAATCTAGTTGTGGTAAGAGTATATTCAAATCTACAAAACATTGATCTAAGATTAAATGGTAGAAGCCTGGGGGAAAAGGCATTTTACAAAAAAACGACAGATTATGGTAGACAATATCTTGAAGGAGCAAATAAGGATGAATTGTATCTTGAGTGGATGGTAGAGTTTGAACCTGGAGTACTTGAGGCATTTGCTAGCGAAGGCGATAA
>JAAYEL010000124.1 GCA_012728755.1 Tissierellia bacterium
ATATTAACCTTGCAATTGCTACCCTTTGTTGTTCCCCTCCCGATAACTGAAAAACCTTTTTATCTAGAACATCACCGAGTCCTAATTTATTCAATTCTTGTAAAATCAGTTCTACACCTTTCTTTTTGGAAACACCTTCTAAAACAATTTTCAAATTTTCATACACGGTCAAATCATCTATTAATGCATAATTTTGAAACAAATAACCAATTTTGTTTTTGAGTAACTTCCGTATTTCTTTTGTATCATGAGAACTTACTTCTTTCCCCTCAATAATCACTTTTCCTTCACATTCCTCTAATAAACCCATGATGTTTAGTAATGTGGATTTACCAGCTCCACTTTCCCCCTTTATTCCAAGAAATTCACCTTTTTGCACTTCTAAATTTAGATTATTAAAAATCAGTTTTCCTTTATATGATTTAGTAATATTTTCAAGTTTTATCAGACTCATTTTTTTCCTCCACTTCCTCATTTATTCCCCTTTTAATGCTAGTACTACCTTTCTCCTCATATATCTGTATATCAAGAATCCATATATTATTCCTTCTATGAACAATAAAAATAGTAAAAACGGATTCACAATCAAAGCTATCCCTATAATAATTACTCCGTTTAATGCTACAAATTTACCAATTACTTCAATTGGATATTGTCCAATTAATTTATATACTCCGAATTCTTTTTTTCGTAGTTCCAGAAAAATGGTTGTTATTGATACAACACAAAGTAAAAAAGATAGTAAATTGATGATCAAATGAAAAAGTGATTCAAAAAGATCCAATTGTAAATTTCCTTTTAATACATTATAGTCTTTATTCAATGGATCAACCCTTATACTATTTGTATCTATACCTAAACGATTTAATTCTTGTTCAACCATTTCTGAACTCTCTTTATCTAGTAAAACTTCTCCCGAGTTCAAGTACAATGTCTTTTTCAGTTCGCGTATGTAATAAATAGAATCATATACATAATAACCTGGCCATAAAATATCATCATGTACTTGTCCATTTTGGATATATATAATCTTTGTGTCTTTCTCTAGCTGAAAATGGTTGAAAATCATTTCAATATCATTCTTACAATGAATTGGAACCAATAAAGTATTGGCTTTTGCATCTATTTGAGAAGCCTCAATTTTATTCCCATTTTCATCTAATATATTCAGTAGCCCTAATGTATTGGGAGAAATATAAGTATAAGCAAATTCATCATGCTCTCTCAATTTACCACTAGATTGATAGGACCTAAGCTTGGTTATATCCAGTTTACGATCTGGTGATGAATAATTATATATATGTATATCATCTAGTGAATCAATTAGTTGATCTAATTTTTTATGTAATTCATTCTCTGGTACAGCTGAGGTTTGTATCTTATGAAAATCAAACTTTGCAAGCCTATTTGCAGACTGAATATTAGCATTAAGTTTGTAAATATTATCAATTGAATTATTGATTGAGAATGATAATAAGGTTACAATGATTAATTTAAATATAAGCAAGATATTAAATATCAACTTATTGTTTTTCTTATTCTTTATAGCTCCTACTAGATTCACCTTACGTATAAAAAAAGTACCTATAAAGGTAGATAGGAAAAAAACAAGCGCCAAAAATAAACACAGTAAGAAATAAATTCGAGCATAAAGAATAATCTTACTAACATCACTCAAAATAACATATATACCAAATGGTATTGTGCAGGCTAAACTAAATAAATATAAATTGATCAGCAATTCAAAAAGTAATCAAAAAGAAATTTTTCCATTACCCCATCCATTTAACTTTAAAACACCTATTTCTTTTAATCGATATACATAATAAGTTGCTATACTTAAAATCAATAATAAAGAAAGCAATGCAAAGAATCCTAGATTTAAAGAGGAAAAAAGCATTCCTAAATTAAAGTTAACAGTCTCATTTTTAAGTAAATCTACTTTATATCCACTTTTTTCAAGCATGAATTTTATCTTTTCTATTTTTTCATACTCATTGCTCTGAATAGAAAAGTATTTAATCTTTTTTTCTATATTTTCATCTAAATCTTGATATATAATATTATCTTTAGGAAATACACTAGATTGTTTTCCAAAACTGATGTTTGATTCTGGATTAATAAAGGTAACTTCTAATTCATTCTTTCCAAAACTGGTATTTTTAAAATTTACTAATCTAATCATTAAATCTGTAGCTTCTGCATATTTTTTTAATTCTTGTCCTGATATACTTTTAGACAAATCAAAATCATAAATTGTCTCATTATTATAATATACCATTTTATCAGCAACCAGAAGAAAAAAGAATATAGAGAAAATCGCTACCAACATACCTATACCACAAAAAATCTTCTTCATACTTATCCCTCTAATAGTCTTTATTTTTTTATACAGTTATAAAATAAAGGCAGGTAAGATACAGAAATCTACCCAATACTAAGTTATTATAACTTGGCATGTACCTCTAATCCTATTGCTTTGCGTTCCTACTTTCGGCATGTTTGCCCTTAATATAATTTTAAAAATGTTCAAGAAGATGAGTAACAGCAGTTATTTCTCCTCACTTCTTAGACGCATCCTCCATTATCGGAAACAGAAATTGAATTAAAAAACCCTTCCTATACTCAGACTCAACTTCAATTTCAATTTTCAATTCGTCACATAATTTCTTTACAAGATACAATCCTATGCCAGTAGACTGCTTTCTATCAGGATTATCTCCTGTAAATCCTTTATCAAAAATGAAAGGAAGATCAGAATTAAGAACCCCAGTACCATTATCAGATATTCTTAAATAATACCGATTCTTTGCGCTGTCAAAACCAGTTTTTAACCAGATAAAGCTATCAATTTCTTCATTAGAGTATTTAACTACATTAACAAATATCTGCACAAAAATAAACTGGAGCGCTTTTTTATCTGACACAATTGGGATATCTTCCATTTGAGAAACAACTTTAACTTCTTTTTCATCCAGCAATGCCTGAAGTTCAAACAGTACATCTTCACAGCAGAGACTGAGCGAGATTTTCTCTAAGTGATAGTCAACATGGGATGCCCGTAATCTTGCATAAAATAGTATCTGTTCAACATCATCACTGATGTTAATTCTTGCATACTCTAGTCTTTGATACACCAATTCTGACATTTCTTTCTTGCGGTTTTCCAAAACCAAGGTTACTAAAGAGATAGGTGTCTTTATCTCATGAACCCAACTTTCAATAAATTCTTCATAATCTTTAGTTTGCAATTTGGTCTCATCTAGTTGGTCAGTTAGACTACGCAATTTATTAGCTAAGTGATTTACCTCTGCTTTGTGAGATTTACCTATTGATGC
>JAAYEL010000024.1 GCA_012728755.1 Tissierellia bacterium
ACTTAATACAGTAGAGCAAGAGTCTCTGATAGATGGGTACAAAGAGCATACAACAGATTGGTTCGACGAGCTTTTCAGAAGTTCGGTATCTCATAGCCACTATGTTTCCATCTCGGGAGGCAAGAAAGATGTCAACTATTACATCTCATTTGGATATGGTACTAATAATGGATTGGTAAAAAACAATGTATATGACCGATATAACTTAAGTTCAAAGATTGACATTAATGCATCAGAAAAAGTAAAGTTGGGGTTTAATACCAATCTTTCCTACCAAACCTCTAAGGATGCATCTGGTAGCACCAATCTTTTTAAATATGCCTATTTTGCCAACCCATACGAAAGACCTTATAATCCTGATGGCTCTTACCGAGCTGACGGAACTTACTTTGAGCTGGGCAAAGCAAATGGTAACACTGCTTTTATTATACCAAACAACGGTATAAATATTATACGCGATTTAAACGAGACATCTAGCAAAGTAAATAGCTTTGATGTTACTCAAACAGCTAATCTCACTTGGTATCTAATTGATAATTTAAAATTTGATGGGCTTGCGTCTGCTAACTACTCAAATAACAACAACGATAACATCAATGGTAAAGATACCTACGCTGCCTTTTCAGACAGACCATTTGAAGGAAGCAACTATAACTCGCAAAGAACGTATGGTTCAATATTCCAATCTAGTGCCTACAATATCTCTTATAATTTAAGAGCACAGTTGTCCTATAGCGAAGAGGTTAAGAGGAACCACTTTGTGAGTGCACTGTTGGGTACAGAGATTAGAAACTCTTATAACAAGAGTATCTTTGAGAAGAGATATGGATACGACCCTGTATCTGGCAACTCTTCCTTTCCATTGATTCCTACTACCGATGAGTCGGGCCTTATCCCATATGACTATCTTATCAATTACGCTAGAATAATGGACGGTCTATCAGGACAAAATATAGATGAAGCTGCAGTAGCCTCTTTCTATTTCTCTGCCGACTATTCGTTTAAAAACCTCTACACAACTAGCTTTACAGCTAGAACAGATGGCTCTAACAACTTTGGGAGTAAAGAACAGTTTAACCCAATATGGTCTCTTGGATTTGCATGGAATGCCAGCAATGAACCATTCCTCAAGGATAGACTGGGAGTGGTAAACGACCTCTCTGTGCGAGTAGCTACAGGTTATACTGGGAATATCAATAAATCGGTGTATCCACAGTTTATTATGGACTACAGCAATGAGTTTAGAAAAACGTATGACGATTTCTATCGTATGGGTTACGTGAATTCCGCACCCAATCCGAATCTTAGATGGGAGAGAACTTTTGACTACAAGGTGGGGGTCAATGCTGGTTTGTTCGATAGTAGATTGAGGATGCAACTTGAGTACTATTATAGATTGAGTTCTGATGTGGTTACGCCTGTGAGAGTTCCAGAGACTACTGGTTTTAGATCACAGAGCTACAACACATCCGAAATAGAGAATAAAGGTCTCGAGTTTTCTTTGTCGGGTACTGTTATAAAAAATAAGAATTATTCGATATCAGCTTCCGCAAATATATCTCACAATAGAAACTTATTAAAAGACTATGTTTCCCCTACAGGTTCTATGTATGGAAACATGCGCGTGAACTATCCTCTGAACTCTCTGTTTACTGGCATTCCCACTGGAATCGATCCATACACAGGAGTTTATCTCTTTAAACAGAGGTCTGATGTTAAGTTTGAAAGCACAAGTGATTATGAAAATGGCGATAACTATCTCTTTTACGTTGGAACAAGCAATGCACCTATTACTGGGGGATACTCTATAAGTGGTAGATACAAAAACTTTAGTGTTAGTGTTGGAGGGGTTTACTCTTTTGGGTCAAAGGTTTTGAATGAGATTTCTTCCCCTGCATACTATGGAGCTATTCAAAAGTCTAGCCCTACTTCGGAGAAGATTCCTACATCTCATAACGATTTATATAGGAACCATTTGAATGTTCTTAAAAACAGCTCTCATTTATGGACTTCTCAAAACCCTGTGGTTGATGGAATGCCTCGTTTGATAGATGCCTATGGTCCCAATATGGGCTACAATACGTATATGACAACATCGTCTAATATTAATAAGGGAGCTCTTATAGAGGATGTCTCTTATTTTAAAGTCAACTCCATTATGATTTCTTATAATGTAGGTGAAAAGGTGCTTTCTAAGATGAAATTAAAGTCGATGGGCTTTAATTTAACTGTAAATAATTTGCTCACTATCTCTAACTATTCGGGATTTGACCCAGAGACACCAGGGATAGTCTATCCGCAAAGTAAATCTTATTCATTTGGTATTAACTTTGGGTTATAAATAAAAAATTATGAAAGGTAAAATATTAATGCTGTTCTCTTTGCTAATCATCTCTTTGGGTTCTTGCGAATCATTTTTAGACTTGAAACCTCAGGGCAAAACTATTCCTAAAACGCCCGAAGAGTACTCTGCAATGATACATCAAATGATTTTTGATATAGAGAACGAAAAAGGTGGCTTCATTATGCAAGGCACCACAGATATTATCGACACTGAGGCTATCTCGGATAACTTAGATGCTAATATTTATTTAGGGCAAGAGATGATCCCTTTTTATGTAGGCCAAAGGCTCAATCAAACTATCTATAGTAAGCTATACCAAAACATTAGGAATTGTAATATTATTCTTGATGGACTAGAAGATGATGAAACTGACTATGGATTGAAGGTGAGAAGTGCTGCTC
>JAAYEL010000025.1 GCA_012728755.1 Tissierellia bacterium
GAATCTAATGCAGATGGATTCGAATTCACTCCTCCAAACTATAAATTTGAGATATCCTTAGGAGATGAGGAATATACTTTTATAGCTACTAATACCTTTACTTCTCCAAATGATGTTACGGTTGAAGTGGAGAAGATTTGGCATATTGACACTTTGGATGAAGGTTTGACATTAACTTATCCAACAATGTTATTTACTCTATACAGAAAAACTGCCACAACTGAATGGGAATTAGTCCCAGGTGCAGCTGTAATAGAAATCGATGAGAATAATACTGAAGCTAAGTGGGAAAACCTAGCTAGAATGGACGGAGAAGCTAACATTTATATTTATATTGTTGAAGAAACTTTTAAAGATGATGACATACTCAACGATAACTGGGTTGAAGAACAAGATGAAAGTGGCAATATCATCAATAGATTAATCTATAATGACCCAGAAGATGAAGAACATGATGACGAAAAAGTAGCTAACTTGACAATTAAGAAGATAGTTTGTCCAGATTCTGCAATTTCTAACAAGGAATTTAGTGTAAAAGTTACAGGACCATATGGATATGAAAAAATTATTAAAATAAAACATGGTCAGTCTAAAAAGTTAGAAGAACTTTATTACGGTAAATATACTGTTACCGAAATAAATACAGAAGGATATGCTGTCGACTATAGCGAAAAAGAAGTTACTTTAAGAAAATCTAATCCATCAGCTGTGATAACTATTACTAACAAAAAACTTGCTCCAGATACAAAAGTAATTGTTGGTAAAAAAGTTTGGACAGGTTATGAATCTAGTAACTACAGCAGACCAGACATTTGGTTTAAACTTCAAAGAAGAGTTGGAAGCGATAGTTGGGTAGATGTTAAAGATTCTATCAAAAAAGTTCCAACAAGTGATGAAGTAAGCTGGACTGTTGAAATCAAAAACTCTTCAGGAAAAGAATATTCTTACAGAGTTAAAGAAGTAGATAAATATGGCGCAGATTACGTTCCTAAAGGATTCACTAAGGTTGAAGATGGACTAACCGTCAGAAACTATAAGGAAGGCGTTATAATACCTCCAATAACAGGTGGGGGAACTCCTAAATTGAATAAGCGAGATCACTTTGGATACGTAATTGGATATCCACCAGGTGATTTTAGACCTGAAAATACTATTACTAGAGGCGAGATGACTGCAATATTTGCAAGATTATTAGAAGAAAAAATCTTCTTAAATAAAGATTACCCAATTCCATTTAGCGACGTAGCTAGGAGTTCGTGGTATGCAGAATATATTGGAATGTTAACTCAAGTTGGAGTAATATCAGGTTATCCTGATGGAACATTTAGACCAGAAAATCCAGTAACTAGAGCTGAGTTTGCTACTGTAGCATCAAGGTTTATCAGCAGCAAGAAAACTGGCTTTGGAGGATTCCCAGATGTTTCAAATCAATACTGGGCTAGAGAAAGTATAGAAGCGGCATATGCTGAAGGATGGTTGAAAGGTTATCCAGATGGAAGCTTTAGACCAGAAAGAAATCTAAGCCGTGCTGAAGCTGTAACTATAATTAATAGAATGCTAGATAGAGTCGCAGATAAGAGCTATGTAGATACTAACGCAAGAAGCATAGTAAAATACACAGACTTAACCAAAGTACACTGGGCATACTATGACATTATGGAAGCTAGTAACAGTCACGATTACGAGAGATTAACCAACAAGAATGAACGCTGGTTAAGACATTGGAGACCATATTAATAGCCTTACGGCTAAAATACGATAGACTCCATCTCATACTATTCTATAGAAAAAGCCTTGGTCTTAGTGACTAAGGCTTTTTCTATAATAAACGGTTCTTTGTCAACTATTGGGGGTAAAATTGTATTAACCCATCTATCCATCAATGTTTGAAGTCGATTTTCGACTTATTTATAAATTTAATAGATTTTATGATTTTTCAATGGTTTTAGGGCTCAGCAAACAAACCCTAAGGCCATTTTCTTTTTTTATGATATTGTTGCTAGTATTTTTGTCCTAAAATGGTTAAAGTTTGGCATTCCAAAACTTATTCTTTTTAGGGTTTTTATTCTATTGTGTGTTCCTTCTACATATCCATTGGTCCATGGTACATCGAAGGAGTTTAGTATGGGTTCTTTCCAGTTTTTAAACGCTTTTATACATGTTTTCCATTCTCTGTCGCCCTTTGCTTCTGCTTCTTCTATCCATGTATCTAGGGCAATTCTTGCGTCTTCTTTGTTGTCTTGGACTAATACATATTTGTAGAATGTTTCTTTTAGGTAGTATGCGTGTCTTATGGCTTCGTTGTGTTCTAGCATCCTTGCTACTTTTAATTTTTCTTCATCTGTTAGATTATTTGCGTCTTTATGCAGTAGACTTTTACTTCTTTTAAAGTATATCCTGTCTTTATAGGACATTTTTCCTTGTTCTCTTTTTCTTACTCTTTCTAATGTCCATAGAACTTGTCTAATGAAGTGGTACTTGTCTATTACATGGATGCTTGCTGGGAAAAAATGGCTGTGGACACTTCTAAATACTGTACTCATATCGCTTACAAAGTATTCTACGGCTTTTCTTTCTTCTTTTGGTATTTTTAAAAAGTAATCATATAGATTATCTTGCTTTCTTGACAGGAGTATGTCTATTATTTTGTGATTTCTTCCATCTGCTAGGTTCACTTGATATTTTTCTCCACCACTATCGCCTTTGAATTCATCTAGACATAAGAC
>JAAYEL010000026.1 GCA_012728755.1 Tissierellia bacterium
AGTTACACTTGTCATAAGTGTTGTTAGTTGTGGATAAACAAGAACACCACCCAAGGCCATCGCAGTACCTTGGTTACATTTAAACTTCTTAGCACAAGAAGCAGCTAGAATCAAAGGCAAGAAATAAAAGGCAGCATCCGCAATCGCATTTAAAATGATATATGTTTGACTGCCACTCTTTAACCAACCAAATATTGAACATAATGCCATTACAGCCTTTAATAGACCAGCACCAGTAATAGCTGGAATGATTGGTTGGAAGATACTTGCGATACCTTCTAATACTTTAGAAAGTTTAGATCTCTTATCCTCTTCAGATTCGAGCCCAATATTCGAGTCCCCTGCTTCGAGCCCAGCAAGCGCAATCACTTCTTGATAAACTTGAGGAACATCTGGTCCAATAACAATCTGATATTGACCACCACCATCTACTACCTTAAGAACACCATTTAAGTTGCTGATCTTATCAGTATTGGCCTTAGACGGGTCATTTAAAGTGAAACGTAATCTAGTTGCACATTGTACAACAGATTTAACATTTGATTTGCCGCCGATATTTTCAATAATATCGCTCGCTAATTGTTTATAACTCATAAAATTTCTCCATTTGTTTCAATCACTTTTTTATACCAATAGAAGCTATCCTTCTTAATTCTCTTTAAATTTCCGCTTCCATCATTTTGTTTATTCACATATATCATGCCATATCTTTTCTTCATTTCACCAGTTGATGCTGAAACTAAATCAATACAACCCCATGAAGTATAACCCATTACAGGAATACCATCTTTATTAACCGCATCTAACATTGCTTTAATATGTTCTCTCATATAATCAATTCGATAATCATCATGAATAGAACCATCTTTTTCAACAACATCATTAGCTCCTAATCCGTTTTCTACAATGAATAATGGTTTCTGATACCTATCATATAAGATGTTTAAGGTAAGTCTTAAGCCAAGTGGATCAATTTGCCAACCCCAATCACTTGCCTTCAAGTAAGGATTAACAACAGCATTAATCACCGCGTTACCTCTTGCATGATTCTTTAAGATTTCAGGATCATTTGAAATACAACGGCTACAGTAATAGCTAAAGCTGATAAAGTCCACTGTTCCAATTTTTAAACCTACCATTAAAGCAAGTCGCGGATGAGTAGATATAAACATTCGGGCTTCAAAAAAGATATAATTCAAGACAATATCAATCTATTTATATTCACTGAAAATGAAAAAGTATAACTAACAATCTCTATGAAACAATAACAAAACTGATGAAAATGACAATAAATATTCAAAAAGGGGCTTAAAATCTAGCCTCTTCATCCGCGACTTGGTTAAATCGTATGATTTTTAAAAGTTCACTGTCACCATCTTCCATTTTAATCTTAATGCCAACCTTTTCCATTCTCTTAAGTGCCCACACAGGATACTCGCCACGTGCTTGGACATCAATAAAGAAATAGTTATCACGATCTCTTTCCATTGCTGTATAAACATCATCTGGTTTACAAGTATATGGATAGAAATGACCATCAGCCAAAATACAACCGACTTTAGACTTAGGCAT
>JAAYEL010000027.1 GCA_012728755.1 Tissierellia bacterium
ACTTTCATCTGTTCCTACTTTTAATTCATTAGAAATATCTCTAAAGTTAGTTCTTAATGCTTTCATCATAGACTTCTTATAGACATTTCTTGCCCTCATTGGTTTTTCTTCTTCATTAAAAGTAGCAGGTTCATTTGTTAATGCTTGGGTAGTAGGTTTTTCTAAAGTTTTATCCATTTCTTCTTCCCTCTTCTTTCTTTCAATTTCACGAGTGTAATTCTCGATACTTCTTTCCATCTCTTCATATGTTTTAAAATCTTCATCAGACATTAGACCATTTTCGTCTTTCTTAGATTCAGCAAATGATTTTGCCTCATCCCAAGCTTTAGTTCTCTTTTCCATTAGTTCTTTTAAGTTCATACCTTTACCTCCAAGTGTTTTTAATTTTGTTTAATCTGCCTTCGACCTCACTCATTGAGTGAGTTTTCACTTCTTTATTTATCTTTGTTAATAGCGAGTTTGTAACTGCTCGCCTTGAAAAGACCATGTTCGTAACTTTTTCATCTTTTCTTTTATCAGTGAGAGTTCCATCACAAAAGCCCATCTCAATAGCCTTGTTCTTATCAAACCAAGTCTCTCCATCCATTAGATTGGAAATCTCTTCTCTGGATAAATCTGTCTTAATCTCATAGGCATTGATGATTGATTCCTTTACTTCCTTTAACATGTCTATAGCTTTTTGCATTTCTTTTGAATCTCCAATTGCCACAGTTAAAGGGTTATGAATCATCATTAGTGAGGTAGGACTCATCAATACTTCAGTTCCTGCCATAGCAATGACCGATGCTGCTGATGCTGCAAGCCCATCAATCTTAATGGTCACATTTCCCTTGTGTTCTAAAAGCATGGTGTAAATTCGTGATGCAGCTATACAATCTCCACCAGGGGAGTTGATCCACACAGTTATGTCTCCACTTTTATTTTTTAATTCTTCAAAAAAGAGCCTTGGAGTGATTTCATCATCAAACCAAGACTCTTCAGCGATTACTCCATCTATATAGAGTTCATTTGAATCCTTTTTCCAATTCCAAAATATTTTATTGTTCTTCATTAGGATTTATTTCTTCTCCTTTCCGCTGATAAAAACTACCTGCCTTGTCAAGTGGTAGCATATTTCCATTTACAAGGTATAGGTCACCACCTTCTTCAGCTGATATCCTATCTAAATTTTCTAATTCTCTTATGTCATTTGCACTCATCCAACCATTCTGTCTTCCTACAGCATATCCATTCATTCTTGATTCATAGTCTCCTCTTAGAAGTCCATCAAGATTAAATTTAATAAAGTAGGATTCTTTTTCTTTCTTTGTTAATAGTGCTCTTTCTAAGGATTGCTCCCAACGAACAATCCAAGGATCAAGGGTGTATTTAACAAACTCAAGTGACTGTTGTTCTATATTTGAAAATGATGATCTTTCCAAGTCACCAATCATATGAGGTGGTATTCTAAATATTCTTGCTATCTCATTTAACTGAAACTTTCTAGTTTCCAAAAACTGGGCCTCACTTGGTGCTATGGCTATGGGTTGGTATTTCATCCCTTCTTCAAGTACAGCCACTTTATTGGCATTTTTAGGCCCCTGAAAGGCTGCGTTCCATGACTCCCTTACTCTTTCTGGGTCTTTGATAATACCTGGATGTTCTAAAACCCCACCTGGTTGTGCTCCATTTTGGAAAAAGCTAGCACCATAATCTTCACAAGCCATAGTCATGCCAATGGCATTTTTTGCCATGGTTATCGGCGAGTATCCGATTAGCCCATCAAAACCAAGTCCTGGGATGTGAAGTAC
>JAAYEL010000028.1 GCA_012728755.1 Tissierellia bacterium
ATTTTTTGCCCCCCAAGTTTCTTGTTTTTTGCTGCTCTTGGGGGGTTTTGGGCCACTTTTTAACCCCCCAAGTTTTCACTTTTTATAGCTTCTTGGGGGGTTTTTGCCCTCTTTTAATTGTTATCAAAATGACATTAGCTTCCGATTGCCAAAAAATGGAGCTTGCGAAGCAAGCCTCATTCTCCATATCAAAAAGGTAGCGACCTTCGGTCGCTTCCACTTTTAAACACAAAAAAAGAGAATCGTAGCCGATTCTCTTTGATAGTATTCTGGTTTATCTTGGTGGCATTACTGTAGCTTTTCCTGTAAGCACTTTTTTACCATCTTGATTTACACATTCACATTCAAATGTTACGATGTTTTTCTCAACGTTTACATCTACAGCTGTTGCTGTTGCTGTGATAGTGTCTCCGAATTGTACAGGTTTTGTAAATTTACATTCGAAAGATAAGAATATAGTTCCAGGACCTGGTAAATACATTCCAAGAATAGTTGAGATATATGATGCTGTTAGCATACCATGTGCTATTCTTCCTTTGAACATAGTTTTTTCAGATACTACTTGGTTTGTATGAGCTGGATTTAAGTCTCCTGTAACTCCACCAAATAAATAAACATCTGCTTCACTTACAGTTCTTGCATAAGTTCCTACGTCGCCAACTTTTATTTCGTTAACAGTTTTTCCTATCATGATTTCTCCTTCCTGTATCCCTTTAATTATTCAACGTCAGTGTTTCTTAAGATAACTGCTGTACCCATACCACCACCGATACATAATGATGCTAAACCATATTTGTATCCATGTTTTTTCATTAAGTGAATTAGAGTAACGATGATTCTGTTTCCAGATGCTCCGATAGGATGTCCTATAGCGATAGCTCCACCGTTTAAGTTAGTCTTAGAAAGTATTTCTTCTTTAGAAACTCCATGTTCTTCAGCTAATTCTGTAACTACTCCAAGTGATTGAGCTGCGAAAGCTTCGTTTAATTCTAATACGTCGATATCTTTAAGTTCAAGGTTAGCAGCTTTAAGAGCGTTTCTAATAGCTGGTACTGGACCTAATCCCATAACTGAAGGATCTACTCCGCCTTGTCCTACTGATACTACTTCTACTAATGGAGTTAATCCATTTTCTTTAACAGCTTCTTCTGATGCTACTAAACATGCTGATGCAGAGTCGTTAAGACCTGATGCATTACCTGCTGTAACTGTACCATCTTTTTTGAATGCTGGGCGTAATTTTCCTAATGTTTCTTCTGTTGTTCCAGCTTTTGGATATTCGTCTTTATCGAATACTACTTCGCCTTTTCTTGATTTAAGAACTACAGGAACGATTTCGTCATCGAAAAGTCCTTCTTCAACAGCTTTAACAGCTCTTTGTTGAGAACCTGCTGCGAATGCATCTTGTTCTTCTCTAGTTAAGCCATGTTTTTCAGCTATATTTTCAGCTGTGATACCCATATGATAGTCATTGTATACATCCCAAAGACCGTCTTTGATCATGTGGTCTACCATAACTTGGTTACCCATCTTAACGCCGTTTCTGTTGTTTCCAGAAACTAAGTAAGGAGCTTGTGACATGCTTTCAGCACCACCTGCGATTACTAGGTTGCTTAAACCTGCTTTAACAGATGTAAATGCGTTCATAACTGCTTTCATTCCTGATCCACATACCATGTTGATTCCGTATGCAGGAACATCTGAAGGTACCCCACCCTTTAAAGATACTTGTCTAGCTACGTTTTGTCCTTGTCCAGCTGAAAGAACGTTACCCATAACTACTTCGTCTAATTTAGCTCCGTCTAATTTTGATTCTTCTAAAATGTTTTTAACAACGATAGCTCCTAATTCCCCTGGTGACATTCCTTTTAATGTACCTGAGAAATTTCCAATTGGTGTTCTTTTTGCTGATGTAATAAATACTTTGCTCATATTTTCCCCTTTCAATTAAAAAAATTTCTACTTATATTTTACTTCATATATATCAAAAACTCAATTTATAGGCTATTAATTTTCAATATTTTTTAGTATTACTGCAGTTCCCATTCCACCACCGATACATAAAGAAGCTAATCCATACTTGTAGTTATTTCTCTTCATTATGTTAATCAATGTTACAATGATTCTATTACCAGATGCTCCAACTGGATGTCCAATGGCAATGGCGCCACCGTATATGTTTGTCTTTTCAAGTAAGTCTTCATAGCTTACTCCATGCTCTTCTGATAATTCTTTTAATACTCCTATTGATTGAGCGGCAAAAGCTTCATTTAGTTCAATCGCTTCGATATCCGAAAGTTTTAAATTAGCATTTTTCAATGCTTTTCTTATCGCTGGAACTGGACCTAGACCCATAACACTTGGTTCAACACCTGCTTGTCCCAATCCGATAATCTCAACTAAAGGCTCTATATTGTGTTCTTTAACATAGTCTTCACTTGCGACAACTGTAGCTGATACAGCATCATTAATCCCTGATGCATTACCAGCAGTGACTCCACCATCTTTTTTGAAGGCAGGTCTTAATTTGGCTAATGTTTCTAGAGTAGTATCTGCTTTAATATATTCATCTTTATCAAAACTAACTACGCCTTTACGTGTTTTGATCTCAACTGGTACGATCTCACTATCAAAATATCCTGCTTCTTGCGCTTTAGATGCTCTCATTTGAGATTCTAATGCAAATTTATCTTGGTCTTCTCTTGGTATTTGATGTTTGTCTGAAACATTCTCAGCAGTAACTCCCATATGATAATTGTGAAATGCATCAATTAAGCCATCTTTTAGCATATGGTCTTCCATCTCAATATTTCCCATTTTTATACCATCTCTAGTTTTTCCGCTCACAAGATAAGGTGCCCCAGACATTGATTCTAGTCCACCTGCCACAACGACATCGTTCATGCCGCCTCTTATTGATAGTGCTGCGTTGATAACAGCTTTCATTCCTGATCCACATAACATATTGATGGAGTATGCAGGAACTTCCACAGGAATTCCTGATTTAACGCTAGCTTGTCTTGAGATATTGCCCCCAAGACCTGCTGAGTAGATATTTCCCATCATAACTTCGTCAACATCGCTACCTGGAATATTGCTTTCTTCTAATACTTTTTTTATTACTAAAGCTCCAATTTCACCGAGATTTTGGTCCTTTAATGACCCCTGAAAATTTGCAACTGGCGTTCTTTTTGCAGCTGTTATAAACAGTCTTTTCATTTGTCCTCCTGACATATAAACTAAAGAGATAGCATACGCTATCTCTTTATTTAGATTTGTGTTATTCGTACTATTCTTTGATTAATCCAAATTTGATAGCGTCTTTTCTTAATTCATCTCTAAACTTAGGATGAGCTATAGCGATAAGTCTTTCAACTCTTTCTACCATATTAGTTCCTTTAAGTTTAGCAACACCATATTCAGTAACGATCATATCAACGTCTTGTCTTTGAAGAGTTACATAAGCACCTGGCATTAATCTAGGAACGATCTTAGATTTTTCTTCTTTTTCTCCAGTTTCTTTATTCTTAACCATAGCTGTTGAATAAAGAGTAATGATAGCTTTTCCGCCCTTAGACATATAAGCTCCTCTATGAGTATCAGCTTGTCCGCCTGTACCAGAGAATTGTCTAGATCCTATAGATTCAGAAGATACTTGACCTGATAAGTCAACTTCTAATGCTGTATTTACAGATATTTGGTTATCGTTTTTAGAAATGATATTTGGATCATTTGCATATGCAGCATCTCTTACTTGTACTACTGGGTTATCATCGATGAAGTCGTAAAGCTCTTGGTTACCTAGGATAAACGCTGTTACTATAACGCCTTTATCTATTTGTTTTTGAGTACCATTGATAACGCCAGCTCTTGCTAATTTACCTAAACCTGAAGTCAACATTTCTGTATGAACACCAAGGTTTTTCTTTTCCATTAATAGTCCAGCTACAGCATCTGGCACACCGCCGATACCGATTTGGATACATGCTCCATCTGGAATCATCTCAGCTATTAACTCACCAATTTTTTCGTCTTTTTCATTTGGAGTTCCGTCTGGAACTAGTGGTGGATTATAGTCTACTTCGATTAGGTAATCTACTGCTGATAGAGGCACTACGTGGTCCCCAAAAATTCTTGGATATTTAGATGATACTTCAAGAATAACTATATCAGCTGCTTCTAAGTTTCTTCTTTCAAATACGTTACCTAATGATAATGAAATATTACCATGTTTGTCAGGTCTAGCTGCTGCTCCAACATAAATACTTGGTTTAAGGTGAGATAATCTGTCTCTACCAGCTGCGCTTAAGTTATTAGGAATATAAGAGCTCATTCCGTATCCTTC
This sequence comes from Tissierellia bacterium, assembly GCA_012728755.1. Lineage (GTDB taxonomy): Bacteria > Bacillota > Clostridia > Tissierellales > Peptoniphilaceae > JAAYEL01. Next base: position 4,346 of record JAAYEL010000028.1, read on the forward strand.
TAATGTACGGTTTACGCCAGTATAGAATAATGAATCAACATGGAATTTCCCTTTATATTCTTCATTCATGTATTCATACTTTCCTTGTGGTAAGTAAGTAGTAACTGTTACATTATCAACTTCTTCAGCTCTAGTGTGTAAAAACTTAAAGAATTCCCTAGCCTCTGAACCACCTAAACCTGTAACTATGTGCATATCTGATTTTACTAACTTTACAGCTTCTTCAGCCGTAATCACTTTGTCTTTGTAATCTACCATTTTCTCCTCCTAAATTATATTATGATTATATTATACACTATACATGCAATGGTTTTCCACAATTTTATGTAAATTTTTCATAGACTTAACTATGTAATGAACAAATTTTGATAATTACTCGCTAAAAGCTCTGTTATCGTTTTCATGTTCAGTATTAAAAAAGCTCAATAATGAGCTTTAATATATTTGATAAGTCCTTCGAAGTCATCAGTCATTATTGAATGACCACTTCCTCTAAAAATTTTTAAATGTGCTCTTGCTCCAAAATAGTTGGCACTTGCTCTAGCAAAGCTTAGATCACATACTATGTCATTATCTCCATGGATAATGTAAATTGGTGCTTTTATCATTTCCGCCCTACCGCTACCTTTAACACCGCTGATTTTTTTATCAGTCATATTAAAATTTACTAATGCAGTAAGTATATCTAAATAATTTCTTTGTTTCAATGAACCTTCTACATACTTTTCAAGGTCTTCCTCATTTGGAATCTTTTTAGTATATATACTGTTTTCAAGAACTCCTTGCATAAGGTATTTGTTCTTTCTTTTGTACATTGAAAGCATAGGTCTAACCATGATGTTATACTCTAACATCTCTTCTCTTGTTCTAATTAATTCCGTACTAAGTGGTGTGAAAATAGTCTTTTTATAAACTGGATATCCTTTAATACCTACAGATGATAATAGAAATATCTTTGTGATTCTATCAGGTAAATCAGCTGCCGTTTCTAAGCAAACACCGCCGCCTGTCGACCACCCCAATAAATAAACATTTGTAAGATCTAATTTGATGATAAATTCTGATAAATCCAAACTAATGTCAAATAATGACTCTTGAATTCTATTATAGGTACTATCACCAAATCCAGGTAAATCTAAAGCATATACAGTATTTTCTTTGCCTAATTCATCCATCATATCTTCAAAATAAACGGATGAGCTCATATTACCATGTACTAATACAAATGTTCTGGGACCTTTTCCTGTTTTTCTATAGGCTATTGTCTCGCCAGTACTCAAATCAATATATGAAACACTATACTTTTCCATATATCCTCCCATCATCTACTTTAATTATTAAGTAAATTCACAAATCATAATATATGATATTGTGTTTTTTGTCAACATTGTAGAAATTTTTGCTTACGTTTTCCTTTTTCATGAATGCCACCATTTAGCCCTTTTATAAAATGCATTTTACCTGCTAAAAAAGCAATCTAAAAATCTTTATAAACCTCCAAAAATATTTCCCATGTAAAATGCCTGGTATTTTACCTATAATTATGTTTATAGGATGTCAAATAATGGTATAATTTAGTTATCAAACATATAGGAGGATTATTATGGATAAATTATTAAGTTATGGTTTGCCAATACTTGTTGTCGTTTTGATAGTTCTATACTTGATTTCGACATACAACAGACTTATCTCTCAAAGAGAATTTGTAAAAAATGCTATGGGTAATATAGCTACTCAAATTGAATCTAGATGGGATGCAGTTAAGAATTTGATTGATGCGACTAAGAAATATTCAGAGCATGAGGCTGGATTACTTTCTGATATCACAGCAAAAAGATCTAGAGTAAGCTCTACTTCTAGCCCACAGGATGTAACTTCTGACGATAACTTGTTTGAACAAGCTGTTGGTAGGATTAATGTAGTTGCTGAAAATTACCCTCAACTAAAAGCTGATCAAGTTTACATCAGAACTATGGAAGCAGTTGATAAGTACGAAAACAATGTAAGGACATCAAGGATGATCTTTAATGACACAGTTACTAAGTTTAATAGAAATGTTCTTCAATTTCCTTCTTCAATAGTTGCAAGACTATTTGGTTTTGGGGAAATGGAGTATTTTAAGAATTCAGACACTAAATCAGACATGCCTTCATGGTAAGGAAAGGTTGATATAATGAAAAAATTTAGAAGAGTCATAAGTTTGGCTCTGGTCCTGTTTTTGATGCTATTTCAACCTTCACAAATATATGCGAATGATATTGAATCGATTGATATAGAAGCAAAGCTTCAAGATAATGGATCGGTTATTATCACAGATCATAGGGTTTTTAATGCGCAGACAGGTACCGAGCATTTTATCTCAATAGGTAATCTTGGAAATTCGCAGATTATTGATTTTAAAGTATTTGAAAATGATCAGCAATTGCAGGATATCGGAGAATGGAATGTTAATGCCTCTTTTGAAGAAAAAGCTGGTAAATATGGTATCAATGACACAGGCAGTGAACTAGAGTTATGCTTTGGTTTAGGAAGTTATGGAAGAAAAGAATTTACTATCCAATATACGATAACAAATTTTATCTATAACCTTACGGATGGATATCAGATGTTTTACTGGCAGTTTATAAATCCAAATATGGACTATACTAATAGCATTAACATTAGTGTCACAACCGCAAATGGATTTAAATTTGAATATCCAGATACAAGGATGTGGGGTTTTGGTTATAAGGGAACTACTAGTATCAGCCAAGACGCTCTGACTATGACAACTAATGGAGAATTTCGTACTACAGACTATATGGTCATGCTGTCAATCATGCCTGCAAATACATTTCACACGACAAATTCACTAGATAGAGATAGTGAGTCGATGATTAACCAAACCATGGAAGGTGCCGATTTAAACGGTATGACTTATGAAGAATATAGGACTTTGCAAGAAAAGCCACATGGAATTGAAAATAATTATGATGACTACCCTGTTGATTATCCAGATGAACCACAGTATGATTCTTCACCAGGCTCTGGATTTTTTAGTTTTGCTGCACCCTTTATAGGTATAAATGTAGGCATTATTGGTTTAGTCATAGCCATAATGTTCTCAGTTAATAGGAATTCAAAGCCAAAACATAAAGTATCAGAATCTGTCAAATCAGGATATTATCGAGAGATTCCATACAAAGGATTATTCCTCGACCTAGAATTTCTAATAGACATGCCAGTATCGAATATAATATCAGCTTTTATCTTAAAATGGGTGGAAGAAGGCGCTCTTGTCGATGATATAGAGATAGTTGGCATCTTCACATCTAGAGAAAAGCTAGCCTTAAAAATCAACAAAGATAGCCCACCAAAATTCGGTTCCGGCTTAGAGGAAACTTTATGGTATATGGTAGTTCATGCCGCAGGTGATGATGCAATTCTTTCAGAAAAAGAATTCAACAGATATATTCGAAGAAATATCACAGTATTTAACGAATGGACCGAAGATATCACAAATCGTTCCAGAAAACTTCTTGCCAAGCATGAATTCATAAAAGAAGAAAAGTACAGAGTCCTAGGTATCTTCCCTTCTACAAGATATGTAGAAACACCTGTAGGTCAAAAACTAATAGACAATATCTCCATGTTTAAAAACTACTTAAAAGACTTTTCATTACTTGATGAAAGGCCAGTATCAAATGTCAAATTGTGGAATGAGTATCTAATTTGGGCTGCCATCCTAGGCATCTCAAAAGAAGTTTACGAACAACTAAAAATTGTAGATCCACGAATCGACGAATACATGCCATACAATTACAATACAATCTTATTAACAACAAACTTTGCCCATGCGGCCCAATTAACCCAATCCAATGCAAACTCAAGCTCTGGCTCTTCATTTAGCGGAGGCGGAGGTTCTTCCTTTGGCGGAGGCGGAGGCGGTTCATTCGGTGGCGGCTCAGGCGGAGGAACGAGATAAACTTTTCGAGGCCAATTTTTCGAGAGCTCGGTCCTCAGGGCGAGGCGTGTTAGATAAAGAAAAAGTTCGCTGTTTAGATATTAAGCAGCGAACTTTTTGTACCTAATCGTCGCCTCATCCCTTGCGGAGGCTTCGAAAAGATATGGTTGTGGTGCTTGGGTGTTTGGCGAAGGTTGGTAGTGTTGGGAAGTGCTGATATAGGAGGATGAGTGATTTCGCTACTCTGTGCATTTCACAGGAATGCAATTATTAATATATATTAATAATAATGGTAATATTAGGCTCCTTTTTTGTGTCATTATAGATGTATATCATATAAGGAGGAAATATGAACGTACCTAGAAATGAAATAGACAGACTACAACTACTAAAAAATTTGTTAGAAAATATTGAAATACCTGATATCAATGGCTTTTTATGCGTTTACAACAGAAGGAATAAAACTGAGTTTTATCACTCGTTTTGGGATAAAACGAAACAAAAAGAAATAAGAACTTACTTAAATAAAGAAAATATGCATATTGTAAAAGATCTTGCCATGAAAAGTTATCTCGAAGACTTAAGGAATGTTTTAAATGCGGTTGAAGAGGCTTTTGATTCAAAAGCATCTACTGATATTCTAAAATCAATTGATAATATTTATGAATCATACTCACCCATTAAGAAGACATTAGTTGAGCCAATTATGCCAACTTATCAGATGATGCTTGATAAATGGAAGTCTAGCTGCATCAAGTCAACTTATCCGTTCAGTTCAAGCGGGATCTATACGAAAAAGGGTGAACGTGTTAGATCAAAAAGTGAAAAGATTTTGGCTGATATTTTTTACGACAAAGGAATTGAATATGTATATGAGGCACGATTGGACTTAAGTGACGGATCAATGATATATCCAGATTTTACATTTTTGCATCCAAGGACAAGGGAGTTTATTTATTGGGAGCATAACGGTAAAATGAACGACCCAAATTATATTAACAGAGCTATAATGAAAATTATCAGATATGATCGCGATGGAATAAAGATAAGTGATAGGCTTGTTATTACCTATGAGACAGATAATATATCACTAGACCAAGGATTGGTAGAATCTCTAATTAATCAATATTTATTATAGTAAATAAAGTTTTTAAAAAGGAAAGCGACCAATGGTCGCTACTTTTTTAAAATAGTCACAGTCCTAAGAGTTTGGTAGAAACAGCGAAGTTCTTAGGACCGATTTTGGAGTTAGGTCCTAAGAGTTTAATTAAAATCTTAAAGTTCTTAGGACCGTTTTTGACGTCAGGTCCTAAGAGTTCGGTAAAATGCTCAAAGTTCTTAGGACCGATCTAGACTTTTAGGTCCTAAGAGTTTTCCAAAAACTTAAAAGTTCTTAGGACCTCTAGCAATTTTTGGTCCTAAGAGAAACATAAAAAATCCGAAGCTCTTAGGACCTAAGACGATTTTTGGTCCTAAGAGAATGAAAAAAAGCACGTAACTCTTAGGACTGATAACATAATGTCAGATTTCGCCCAAGCGAAATCTCCCCTTTCCACCCCAAACGAGGCTTGCGGCAGCAAGCTTCTTCTGCTCTACATTGGCTTGCGGCAGCAAGCTTCTTCTGCTCTACATTGGCTTGCGGCAGCAAGCTTCTTCTTCTCTACAACAATAAAAAAAAACAGCAAACTCCTTGGAGCTTGCTGTTTTTTGAACTACTAATGAGTTCGCTGGGGTTTGAAAAAGTCCCAATCTAACTTAGTTAGATTTTTTGTCGTTTATTTGTTTTGTTAGTGATGGTAGGATTTCCTTAAGGTCACCAACGATACCATAGTCAGCAACGCCAAAGATTGGGGCGTCTGGATCTGAGTTAATGGCTATGATAGTATCTGAGCTTGACATACCAGCTAAATGTTGGATGGCCCCTGAGATACCAATTGCTATATATACTTTAGGTCCAACAGTCTTTCCTGATTGACCTACTTGATGTGAGTGTGTTATCCAACCTGCATCTACAGCTGCTCTTGATGAACCCACTGTACCGCCTAGTGCTTCAGCTAAGTCTTGAATTAATTGGAAGTTTTTAGCTTCACCTAATCCACGACCACCAGAAACTATGATTTGAGCTCCTTCTAAGTCAACGAATTCAGAACCGTCACCATCAACCCATTCTACAACTCTTGTTCTGATTTTTTCTTGTGGAAAGTCGATTGTTTTTTCAATTACTTCGATATCGCCTGTTGGCTCTACTTCAACTTTTTTAAATACGCCAGGTCTTACAGTTCCTAATTGTGGTCTGTTTTCTGGACAGATAATGTTAGCCATTAAGTTACCACCAAATGCAGGACGAGTCCATGTTACTTCTCTTTTTTCTGCATCCATTGATAATTCTGTACAGTCAGCTGTAAGTCCAGTTCTTAATCTTGCTGCTATTCTTGGACCTAGGTCTCTACCTTGGTTTGTTGCTCCGATTAGCATAGCATTTGGTTGGTATTGTTCAGCTATTTGGCAGATAGCGTTTGTATAAACTTCTGTATTGTATTCTTGGTATTGTTCACCTTGAACAGTTATGATTTTTGATACACCATGTTTTTTAACAGCTTCAACTGCTTGTTCAACTTTGCCACCAACTACTAAAGCGATAAGTTCTTCGCTTATAGCATCTGCCATTTCTTTTGCTGGTGTTAGAAGTTCTAAGCCAACGTTTCTTGCTTTTCCTTCTTCATCTACTTCAACTAAAACAAAAATATTTTTATAGTTTTCAAACATAATATCCTCCTAAAATAGTTTAGCTTTTTCAAGAACTGCAACTAATTCATTCACGGCAGTTTCAGAATCTTTACCTTGAATGATTAATCCTTCTTTCATTACTGAAGGTGTGTAAGTTTTTCTAACTCTTGTTGGAGAGCCTTTTAGACCTATTCTTGTAACATCTATTTCTGGCATTTCTTCTAGAGTGATTTTTCTAATCTCAGCTTTTCTAGCTTTTAATTTGTTTTTCATATTAGGGAATCTTAAATCATCAGTTTTAGTAAATGTAACTAATGCTGGTAGAGTTGCTTCTACGATTTGATCTCCTAAATCTAATTGTCTTCTTACTAGAATCTTGCCATCTTCAAGATTTGAATCTATAGCATATGTTACTTGAGGTATATCTAAATCTTCAGCTACTTCTGGACCTACTTGAGCAGTATCTCCATCTATGGCTTGTTTTCCTGCAAATATTAAATCCGCTTTTCCTACTATTCCCTCAACATGCTTGATAGCACTTGATAAGATATAGCTAGTTGCCAATGTATCTGAACCACCAAATTTTCTATCAGTTACTAAAAATGCATCGTCGCATCCAACTGCGATACAGTCTTTTAGCATACCTTCTGCTTGTTGAGGTCCCATTGATATAGCATATATTTTGATGCTTGAATCTTTATCTTTTAATTGAAGAGCTTTTTCCAATGCACATGCATCGTAAGGGTTTAATATACTTTCAACTCCTTCACGAATTAATGTGTTTTTAACTGGATCTATCTTAATCTCACTTGTATCTGGTACTTGTTTAGTTAAAACAAATATATTCATATTATTCTCCTTCCAAATGTAGATATTATCTTAATAAGTTTCCTGCTATTACCATTCTCATTACTTCAGAAGTACCTTCGTAGATTTCTGTGATTTTTGCATCCCTCATCATACGTTCTACTTCATATTCTTGAGTATAACCATAACCACCATGTAATTGAACACATTTAGTAGTTACTTCCATAGCTGTTTCTGAAGCGAATAATTTTGCTGTTGCTGCTGCTACTGAATAGCTTTCGTTATTATCCTTTAACCAAGCTGCTCTATATACTAATAGTCTTGCTGCTTGAATTTTTGCTTCCATATCAGCTAATTGGAATTGAGTATTTTGGAATTTGTCTAATGATCTGCCAAATTGCTTTCTTTCTTTAACGTATTTAACTGTTCTATCTAAAGCGCCTTGAGCTATACCTAATGCTTGAGCAGCGATTCCGATTCTTCCGCCATCAAGTGTATGCATCGCAATTTTGAATCCTTTACCAACTTCACCCAATAAGTTTTCTTTTGGTACTCTACAATTATTGAAAACTAATTCGTAAGTTGAAGAACCATGGATACCCATTTTCTTTTCTTTTGTTCCTAAGCTAAATCCTTCGTAATCTTTTTCTACTATAAAAGCTGAAATGCCTTTTGTTCCTTGAGATTTGTCAGTCATAGCAAAAACAACATATGTATCTGCATAACCAGCATTAGTTATAAATATTTTTGAACCATTTAATACATAATGGTCTCCATCTAATACTGCAACTGTTTTTTGGCCTGCTGCATCTGTACCAGCATCTGGTTCAGTTAATGCAAAAGCACCTAAAGTTTCGCCAGAAGCAAGTGGTGTTAAGTATTTTTCCTTTTGTTCTTCAGTTCCGAAGCTTTCGATAGCTCCACCGCCTAAAGATGTATGAGCAGATACTATAACTCCAGTAGTAGCACATACTTTAGATAGTTCTTCAACCGCTAATACATATGTAAGTGTTCCCATGTCGATACCACCGTATTGTTCAGCAAAAGGAATACCAAAGAAGCCAAGTTCTTGCATCTTTTTAACATTTTCTAATGGGAACTCATGTGTTTCGTCAACTTCAATAGCTTTAGGAGCTACTTCCTTTAGAGCGAATTCCCTAAACATCTCTTGCATTTCTAACTGTTCTTCTGTCAAATTAAAATCCATAATTTTCCTCCAAAAAAATATATTATTTGTTGTTGTAATTTCTGTTAATAAACTCACAACTCTTACTATTTAAATTTATCACTTTAGAAAAGTAATTGCAAACTTTTAGGTGAATTAATGTTCACATAATCAAAAAATCGACATTAATGTTAATTAATCTTTACATTGTGAAAGTGTTTTCCCTTTTCGCCCTTTTTATGCACTAAATCATCACTAAAATTGCACCACTAAACATTTCTTTAATTGTTAAAAACACGCACAGAAAAAGCATCTAACTTGGAAGTTAGATGCTTACTTATTTGCTAATATTTTGATGTTTTTTCATAGATTATATAGAGAGTTCGTTAATAATTGTTTATCTCGTATATTTTATAGATTTTCATACGCTTTTTTTACTAGATTTATGAAGTAAACCACAAATGTTGAATAGTCATTTTCGTCTTCTAAATAACCAATAGCTGATAACTTTAATGCTTTGTTAAATGAACTAAGGTCTTCTTTTATTAGTTTTTCAAGCGATACATAATCAAATATATCAAATCCAAACTTCTTCATAAGCAATCTAATCAAGATTCTCATAATATGTCCATTTCCAAAATTAAATGGCTGTATCATATATAAGTCAAATGCTAATATCGCAGTGAAAGCAAGTTTATTTTCAAAGTTATCTTTGTTCATCATAGAGTTTTCAAGTAAGTTTTCAAAGCTAATTTTTGTCTCATGCGCTGCTATTGATTCAAAAAGCTGTTCTTCTACACCTTCTTCATTAATCTCTCCAATAAATAAGCAGGAACTTCTATACCCTCCACCCATTTGTGGTTTTGAAAACTCATATATTTCTTTATGAAATTGCCTAATATAGTTTGTATTAACAGGTATATACTCAAAACTATCATTGATGATTTTAATAGTCTCTTTGTAGCCTACAAACTCCATCTCTGACCTTGTAAGTTCAGCATCATCATCTCTTGTTAGAGGCATCAAATCATGTGCTCTTGTTGGGTAGATAGGAGTCACTTCTAACTCCATTGATGCTAAAGTGCTTTCTAACACAAGTTCATCTCTTAACTGAGGATGGTGCTCCAATCCAGTTTGTACATTTTCTATTATTTGCATCTCTTTTGTAAAATCCAATTCGTTTAGTTTTTCAGAGATTTCTTTATAATTATAATATTTCATATCATTTCACCTTTAATTCTATTATTACTAAGTTGTAGTTGTTATTTACCCTAATTGGGATAATACTATCTCCTAGTCCGCGACTAACGACCATGCTCGTATTTGATTGCTCATATACACCTTCTGTATATTTTGGGAAAAATCCCTGACCAGGTGCGATAAACGGCCCAACAAATGGCAGTCTAAACTGACCTCCATGTGCATGCCCAGAAAGTACTAAGTCTATATCATTATTAACGTAGGTTAAAAATGCTTCTGGCCTATGAGAAAGCATCAGGTTAAAATGCTTAGTATCAATTTTTTGCTCCTCAATATGGCTGTTTATGATGGCACTAGCTAATATATCTTCGTAGTCAGTAACAAATTTGGGATCAGCAATCCCTATGATTTTCATGATATCTTCATCTATTTTAAGCGTAAAAGTCTTATTATCAATCATATAAATCCCCATCGATCTAAGCTCCTTTTCTATAGGATGGTAGTCAATTCTAGCTTCATGATTACCCGTGATATAGAACACTGGAGCGATTTGCTTAGCTCTTCTCATAAATTCATAGGCTATACCAGGCTTTGTGTCTCTTGAGTCAACCAAATCTCCTGTTACGGCTATGATATCTGGTGATTGTTGCTTTATTAAGTTGATTAATTTATCATCCCATTGTTTGTTATGAAAATCCGATACCTGCACTATCCTAAAACCATCAAAAGATTTTGGGATTTTCTCATTCTCAATAGTATACGTATCTACATCTATTCTTCCTCTTGGAGTATACATATACACTATTAATGCAATAAAAATAATCAAAAGTAGAAAAATGTATCTTTTCTTAATAATTTGTCCTCTTTTATGTCTTAACATATTAACCATCCTTAAAAAAGGCTTAGCATCTTTCGATTACTAAGCCTCCATTGATATCTATTGTTTCTTGTCTATAATGACTCTTAACTTTTCGATTCTATTTTTGTCTAAAGATAGTACCCTGAATGTAAGATTCTTATAAATTACTTCATCGCCCTCTTCAGGTAATCTTCCTATCTCTCCAAAAACGAAACCTCCCAAAGTATCAAAATCATCAGTATCAATTCCTAAATGAAGTTTTTCATTAACCTCATCAACTTCGGCATTACCCATTATATTAAACTCATGATCATTAATAGGTTCAATGTCCTTACTTATCTCGTCGTATTCATCCTCTAAATCTCCAACTATCTCTTCAACCAAGTCCTCTAATGTAGTAACTCCTGCAGTACCGCCATATTCGTCAAGTACTATCGCAAGCGCTATTCTTCTAGTTCTTAATTGTTCAAATAATCGTGAAATCCTCTGGAATTCATAAGTAAAGAATGGTTCTCTCATAAATTCTCGAATATCAAAGTTTTCCCTATCCGCCTCGTGAAATACCAAATCCTTTACGTAAATAACTCCAACTATATTATCTATGGTACCTTCGTAAACAGGAAGTCTAGAAAATCTCTCATCTCTAAATATCTCTAACAGTTCAGTATATGTGATATCATCTTCTACCGCTACCATATCAGTTCTTGTAGTCATGACATCTTTAACCTGAGATGCTCTAAATTCAAATACATTATCAATAATCTTACGTTCTTGCACTTGAAGAACGCCTTCTTCGTGGCTTACTTGTACCATAGTCCTTAACTCTTCTTCTGTGATAAACGGCTTATCTTCGTCAGGATTACCACCGAATAAACGAATAATTCCGTTAGTAACAAACATCAAGATAGCAGTAATAGGAGAAAGTAACTTAGTAAGAATTCTCAATGGTTTTGCAACAACTAAAGCAATTTTTTCAGAATAAGTGGCAGCCAATGATTTTGGTGTTATCTCACCAAAAATTAATACTAATACAGTAGTAATTGCTGTAGCAATACCAACTCCTGATGCACCAAAATAACTAATAGCCAACGATGTAGCTAAAGCAGATGCTCCGATATTTACAAGGTTATTGCCCACAAGTATGGCACTTAAAAGTTTACTTGGATTGCTGATTAGCTTATCTACAATCTTCGCACCTTTCTTTTTGTCCTCAATCATATTCCTAACTTTAATCTTGCTCAATGACATCAAAGCTGTCTCAGATGCCGAGAAAAATGCAGACATAGCTAGTAGTAACACTAAAATTATTAACTGTATGGTGTCCGGTCCCAATATATTCACTCCTCTATACTTAATTTAGTTGATTATATCATAAAAATGCCTATATTTTAAATAACTTTGCAAACTTATGATATAATTCAAATAAGTAATATAAAAGTAATACATATAGGAACAAATAAAGAGGTTATTATGAAAAAATATTTATTTAAATCACGTTATCTAATGGTATTTTTACTTGTATTATCATTGTTAATACCAAGTAGCACATTTGCCATAAACGATGATAAGACAGTTCAAAAAAATACAGAGACAACTCCTGTCCCTGCTACTGATCCAGAGCCTGAGCCAGAACCGGATCCACAACCTGAGCCGGAACCTGAGCCTACGCCTCCAGACATAACTCAAAGAGATGATGAGAATGACTCAAAGAATAGAGTTACTACCGAGGTCATTAAAGTTGAAGAAATCATTGCTTATGCCACTATCTATGAGGATGATCCCGATATGTACGTTGACGAAACGAGAGTCACTACTGAAGGAAGAAATGGACTTAGAGAAGTATCATATAGTGTTAATTATGAAAATGGTGTAGAAGTTAGTCGCATCAGGCTAGCAGATACCACAACGATTAGAGAACCAAGAAATGAAGTAGTGCTTAGAGGTACAAAATTGAAGGATAGTGAAGATCCAATCCCTAAAATCTACCTAGATTCTATCACTATAGATGGTGGAGTTTTAGATAAAGTTTTTAATCCTGAAGTATTAGAATATGAGATTAAACTAAATGATAATGTATCAACTATTATTTTTAATGCAACAAGTGATAATCATGATGCGACTATTCAAGGACTAGGTACCATTGACGCATACAAAACCGACAGTCATTCTATTAAGATCTCAGTAAACTCGGAAAACTATACGCAGTATCATTTCACATGGGATAATAGTAATATCGAGCCTCCTGTAGAGGGTAAGATTTTTGTATTTGAAGGTAATGTTTTAGAGTACGACCCTAGCAAAACGCTAACTTTGAGGGGAATCAACAAATCAACTATCAAAGTTGATGATCAAGTACTTGATGTATATGAAGACACTACAAAAGGTAAGATGATAGCTCTTAAAAATATTGAGGATGTAACTTCTTGGTATCAAATCGGGGATGATAACAAAGTTATCAAAGCAATACCACAACCTTTTAGTGGAAATGGCAAGATATATCATAAGGTAGATTTTGTGGAAATCGATAAAAGTCTTCTTGATGAGTTTAATCTTAAGCCTCAATTGCTTGAACTTGTTAACTTGAATGGATATGCCATCTCAAAAGAAGGTTTTGAAAAAGTTCAATTGATAAGACTTGGTACATTAGATGAGGCTGATGCATGGTATAGTATTGATTCAGAAAATTCAAAAATTACTAAGCTTGATTTTAATGAGAATATCACAAAAGAAAATCTTGTAGCATTTTTAGAAGCTCCAGTGATCACAACAGGAGTTGAAGTTCAAGATACTAATAGTAGACCACTTCTATTAGTCGCTTCAATGGTTGCTTTAATCGCCATTATCGGAGTTGGGCTTTTCTTTTTCAATAGACATAGAAAGAATAAAATGAATAAATAAAATAAAGGTAGCATCCCAGGACAACTGGCTTGCTACCTTTTTTCAATTAAAAACTATCTGGTAAATCTTCTTTGAATTTTTTCACTAAATTTTCTGCCCAATCACCAATTGGTTTACATCTACCAGTGAAAAATCTTAATATTTTTGGCTCGTATTCAAATTCAAGCCCACCTACAAGATGTCTGTTTTCCCATAACCAAATCATCCTATCAACACAGAATTCAATATGAGATAATGTAAATACTCTTCGAGGTAAAGCTAATCTCAATAACTCCATGCTAGCAAAATGTTCGCTACCATCTTCATTTCTCTCTTCTGAAAATGTACCTCTTTCCATGCCACGAATACCACTTACCATGTAAAATGCCGCCGACAATGCTGCCGATCTATATTGTTCTTGAGGTATATGCTCTAAAAACTTTGTAGCATCAATATGACAACCTAAACCGCCTGCTGGAGTTACCACAGGGACACCAGCCTCCTTAAGTCTATCAACCATGGCTTCTATAAATATTGGTCCTTGTTCTACCATATCCAAGGTCATAGCCTCTTCTAGACCTACTGTAACAGCCTCCATATCCTTGATACTCATGCCACCGTAAGTAAGAAATCCTTCATAAAGAGTAACTAAGCTTTGCATAGATACAAATACATCGTGGTCTCTTAGAAGTATAGCCCCTCCTCTAGCGCTACCTAATTTTCTAGCTGAAAAATAGATGATGTCGCATTGGTTGGCAATTTCTCTGGTAATCTCTCTAATACTCATATCCTTACATGCTTCTTCTCTAACCTTTATAAAGTATAGATTGTCAGTCAAAAGTGAGGCATCTAATACCAGTGGTATATTATTTTCCTTACAGATTTTTGATACACCCTTAATATTTTCAAGAGAAAATGGTTGTCCGCCAATTAAATTAGTGCCTGCTTCCATCCTAACAAAAGCGACAGACTCATTATTCTTTATCTCTTCTTCTAATCTTTCCAAATCCATATTTCCTTTAAATGGATGTTCACTTTCTATCTCTAAGCCCTCAGGTATTAATGCTTCTATAACTGAGCCACCATTAATCATAATATGTGCCTTAGTTGTTGTAAAATGGTAATTCATTATCGTCACATCACCAGGCTTAACAAATGTTTGAGCTATTATATTTTCGCAAGCTCTTCCTTGATGTGCAGGAAGTACGAAAGGCATCCCAAAAATGTCTTGGCATTTGGCTTCAAATCTATCGAAAGTTCTCGAACCAGCATATGCATCATCTGCAAACATCATAGCTGCAAGTTGAAAATCACTTAGTGCATTTACACCTGAATCCGTAAGCATATCTAAAAAAACATCTTTATTCTTAAGTAAAAATGTATTAAATCCTGCCTCTTCCATCACTTTCTTTCTTTCATCAATGTCCTTTAACTCCAAAGCTTGAATGACTCTTGCCTTATGTTTTTCTAGTGGCACCTGTTGTCTTTTAAAAAATTTAATGTCTTTCATCTTAATCTCCTTAATTTTTCTTTTCGATTCTATATTTTGGTATAAAAAAAACGCCCCATACAAGGGACGATCAAATCGTGGTACCACCTTTGTTTCACTTAAAACAAGTCTCAGTCTTTATCTATCAATAAAGTGTGATTTATAACGTATCACAACCACGTCCTCCTCTACTAAAAGTTCAAGGGGAAGCTCACAAGAAGTACTTCACTAAGGATCCACATTGTCTCACACCAACCGACAACTCTCTGAAGCTTTACCTTACCTACTTTTTCTCGATCACAGCTTTTATGAATATTATTATATGCCCTTTTAAATAAAAGTCAAGTAAAATTACTTCTCAATGTAATTTTTTACATCCCAATAATTTTTCTTATGGATAAATCTGTGGATTTAATGGGTGAAATGTGGGAACACAGTGTGAAATGGTGTCAA
>JAAYEL010000029.1 GCA_012728755.1 Tissierellia bacterium
CTCTAGCGAGAGCATCTATTTCTTCCATAGTCATACCAGGTCTTGCTTCTTGTAGAACTTTCTCATTGGCTATTCGTACTATCTCATATATTTCTTTTAATTTTTCGTTAGGTTGCCCAAAGAAAAATGTTCTCGTACAGTCAGATTTATAGTCTTGGTAATTTGCCCCAAAATCTATTAATACTATATCTCCTTTTTCTATAATCCTATCTGATGTTTTTCCGTGTGGAAGTGCTGTTCTTGTACCTGATAGGACTATTGTCTCGAACGCTTCTCCAGACGCCCCCAGTTGTCTCATCTCATAGACTAGGATATTTGCTAAATCTGATTCTCTCATACCCAATCTAGCTTTTGACATCATATTTTTAAATGCCTGATCGGATATCTCACAAGCTTTTTTTATTAGTGAAATTTCATTTTCATCTTTAATCATTCTCTCGTTATCAAAGTAAACATTTTTTAAGGTCGCATGTTTAAGGATTTTTGATAACTGTTCATATTCATTATATGTCATATGACCACCTTCAAATCCTATTGTTTTGGCTTTCAAATTTGATAAAACTTCTGCTAATTTTTCAAAAGGATTTTCATCTTTTGCGATTAAAACATATGTTGGAGAGCTTTTTTCGTGATTATATGATCTGTAATCAACTAGAATAATGGGATCTTGAAACATTTTGCTTAATATAACAAATCCCCTAGATGAATACTTTGCTCCCATATAGAATTTATTTGCTTTTGAGTTTAGAATTATGGCATCAAGTCCAGAGTATTCTGACTTTCTAAATATGTTAGCTACATCTCTCATATCTTCTCCTTATAAAAAAGGGACCATGAAGGTCCCTGTTTTTTAGTTATTTGAATTTACTTCAATTTTTCCTTTTTCTATTTCACGATTTCTAGCAAAAATTACCCAAAGTGCTGTTACTAATGCACCTACTATGATACCTACTACATAAGCCCATAGTTTTTCTACTAGTGGCCATGCCCAAACTGCAGATTCTGGGAACCATTGAACTGCACCTAAGAATGTCGCTGTTAATGCACCTACTAGAGAACCTACCATATATGCAGGGATAGTTATCTTTGGAGAATCCAACATAAATGGTATAGATCCTTCCGATATACCCATAAATGCCAAGAATATTGCTGTTTTTCCTTGTGGGTAGAATTGTTTATCGAATACATGTCTTTTTACAACATATTTGTCTATGATTGTAGCAAGACCTAATCCCATTGAAGGAACTACTATTGCTATAACTCTTGCTGTTATCGGTAATACTTTATCTGTAGCAAATCCTAATGCTACAAATCCTGCTGCTTTATTAATAGGACCACCTAGGTCAATAGCTGTCGCTAATGATAATGCTGTCGCATAACCATAAACTCCTGCTTTACCTGCCGCTTCAAGACCTGTTTTAATCATGTTGTTTAATGCTCCACCAATTGGAGTTATTACAAAGTGCATAAGTATCATAACTGCTACAGCTGATACTAATGGTATTAAAAATGTAGTTTTGAATGCTAACATATTTTGTGATACTTTAATTGTTTTATTTAACCATTGAACAAAATATCCAATGATGATTGCTATGATTACAGCACCTAAGAATGATGATGCTACTGGTGTTGATAATGCGTATTTACCATCAACTAAACCTATTAAACTCATAGGAGAAGTTGCCATTAAACCGCCAATAAATCCAGCTGGGAATGCTAGCTTTCCACCAATTGAGCTTGCCATAAATGCTGCGAACATTGGGATAGCAAATCCAAATAGTCTACCACCAAAGTCTAAACATAATTGAGATAGTTTAAGTAATGAAAGACTAAATCCACTAAATTGTCCAGAGTTCATAGCATCCATAATACCCATTGAAGGATCTACTCCAAGAAGTACGTAAGGTACTAATTGTGATATAGCTAATATTAATCCCCCCATAATTAAGAAAGGAATCATATTACTGATACCAGTCATTATATGCTTAGAAAGAGTTGTCCATACACCTTGCTTTTCATTTGATGGTTTGTATGTATTGTTACTTGTATTTTTTACAGTTTTATCTTGCTTTTTTGTTAAAGCTGGTCTTCTCTTAATGTCCATTGTTCCTCCTATACTCTTCTTCCATTTGAGCAACTTGTGTGATAACTTGTTTTGCATCTTTAATAGCATCTTGAAGTCTAACTTCATAGATATCATACTCATCAAATCTTTCATATCCTTCTGGTGTAATTGATAGTGATGTGATGATTAAATCTGCTTCTCTTAAATCTTGTTCAGTAAGTGCATTAGAAATTCCTTCCGCACCTTGTGTCTCTACTTTTACTTCATAACCAAGACTTTTTGCTGCTTTTTCAATAGCTTCTGCCGCCATATAAGTATGAGCAAGTCCCATCGGACAAGCACATAGCGCTACTAATTTTTTCGCCATATTATTCCTCCATAACTTTATTTATTTCTGATAATATCTCTACTTCTGATGTAGAGTTTATTATAGTTTCCTTGAATTGATCATCCATAAGTTTTCTGGATAATTTACTTAATAATTTTAAATGTATATTATCTTCATTTTCAGCAGGCACTAATATGCTAAAAGCTAAGATAACATCTTTTTCATCCATTGTTTCCCAAGGTATTCCATTTGCACTTTTAATTACCATTAGTGTTGGTTCTATAACAGATTCATGCTTAGTATGTGGTATAGCTATACCATCGACAAAGCCAGTAGACATAGTACTTTCTCTTTCTACTAGACCTTCATATGTTTCTTTCCAGGCTTTTGATCTATTTTCTTCTTCAGCTTTTTTAGCTATAAACTCAAATAGTCCTTCTTTTGTATCAAAATTCTCATTAATGAAAATCAGTTTTTCGCTTATTATATTGCTCATTTTACTCTCCCTTTCTAAGTTGCTTTATAAATTCATCGTAACTACATATCTTTAATAAATCATTAATCAGATTTACACTAACAATTCGCTTGTACAATCCTTTTAAATCTTCAATTCTTTTTACATCTTTTTGATTTAAAACTATAAAGAAAACTAGCCTAACATCTTCATCATCCCACTTAACCACTTTTGAGTTTTTCACAACGGCTATGAATGATTCAAAATCACCCTCGCATATAGTGTGTGGTATCGCTACCAACTGGCCTATCGCTGTTGAAGAAATTTCTTCTCTTTCCATAACCTTCTGTAATAGATCTGGACAAACTTTTCTATATTTAGTTATTAATTCTATGCTTTTTTCTATTAATTCATTTTTGCTTGTATAATCAGTCTCAAAATATAAATTTTCATGGAAGAATTCTATAAACCTATCTTCCTTATAGTCTACTTTTATTTCTGTATCAAATAGTATATTTTCAGCTTTAATTATCGGAACATCACCACTGTAGTTCATCAGTTCCATCGTTGTGATGATAAAATCTGGTTTTTGTGCCACAGCCATTTCAACATAGACTGATGGATAAACACCAATTATCTCAATACCCTTATAAATTTGTTCAATCTTTGCTTGGACAATTTGAGAAGTTCCAATACCATAGTTACATATGATAATTGCTTTTTTTCTCGAGTAAAGTTTCTTTTTTGCTGAACCAAGATGTATAGCCAGAAATCCTAATTCGTCTTCATTTATAGCGATGTTAAATTCTTCCTTTATATTTTTGCCAATTTTAATGGCATCATTTAGCTCAACTAGATATTCTTGTTTAATCTCATTTAGCAATGGATTTTCTACAGTTTGTTTTCTTTTGAGCCTTTTCATAAGGTATTCAACATGTAGTACCAAAGCGTTATAGAATGTATCATTAAAAATGTAATAGTCTGGATTTGAAGAACTAATCTCTTCGATTGCTTTAGCTATAACTTTATAAACACGATCTGATTGAATATTTTGTTCACCATCTACGCTTAGTACTGCTTTTGAAGTTATGTAATTAATCTCATCAAGCCCCATGTCTAGATCTAATTCTTCATTTATCTTTAATACAATATCCTTGATTATTGAGCTATAGTCATCTACACTTTTTTCCGTTTTATTGTTTCTTCTATATATTGAAACCAAAATGCTTGATACTAAGTTTGAAAAGTCTAAATCCATGATTATCATTGAATTTTTTACAAGTACTTTCCTACAAATATTTTTGATTCTATCAATACAGCCTTCGTCATATCCAGGAATTAATATATCTACTAATATATTGTTATAGTAAATCATATATTCTGTTCTGATCAGGTTTCTAATATCCAACTCACTACCTGTTATATAAACACCTTGATAAGGCTTTGAAGAATAATCTAAATCGTATTTATTTAATAGCTTTTTCACAGATTTTAGTGCCACTGCAATCTCATATGCACTTGAATAGAATTTCAAACCCATCTCATCTATAGTAAGACTCTCATTTTCGAAAAGAGATATTAGAATTTTTGATTCTAGGCTATTAGACCAGTTATGTCTAACAAGTTTTTTAAGCTCAAATAAGTCCTTTTCACTTTCGTATCTAAGACGATATCCCAATCTATGATCAAACTCCAATTTAAATCCTAACGGTTCTAACTTCTCCCTAATGCTAGATATAGACCTAGATACTGTTCTTTTAGAAATATTCAATTGAATGCTGATTGCATCAAGAGATAGATAATCACCACTCATGAACAATCTAATAATATTTATTTCTCTATTAGTCATATCTCATCACCCACCTTAATATTAAACTGAAATGCTTTTCCCTTCAATGCAAATATTGTCACCTTACCACGCCAAACTAGTAACATCGTCATTTCTTATTATCCACATCAAAAAAAGACGGTCTCCCGTCTTTTTACTAGTCTTCTTTATCTGCCCAGTTTTTTCGGTCTTTGATGATGCCGATGGCGATTACTAATGTCGCTACAAAGAGCATTATCTTTGGCGCGTCGCCTTTTACTAATTGAGTTATCTCTAGGATTAGTGATAGGGCTACGATGCCTAGGCCGATTTTGACTGCGGTTGATTGTAGGATTTTTTCTAACATATTTTCCTCTCGTTCTAACTACCCTGTTAAATTACAGGTGTTATCCAAATCTTTCCTGTTCCTCTATAGACATTTACTAGTCCTTCGCCTGATGCTGCTGAACCTATTAGTGTCTTTCCGGATCTTTCTACTGTAAATTTAAGTGATGATGACCATGCGATCGCTAGTGGTCCATCTATCTTTATCTCATCATTTACTAGTTCAATCTCAACTAGCTCTTCCTTCGGTACTGGACTTTCTACTACGAAGCATTGGTTAGAGCCTGTCAGTGCTAAGTTAAATAGTCCTTCGTTACCAAGTGCTGCTGATGATATAGTGCTTCTCATAACCGTTTTGTGTTTAAGTTTAGAGTCACATGCGACAAATAGCCCATCGTCAAGCACTACTTCTCCATTCCACTCGTCAATATTTGATATTATCAAATGTCTGTAAGTTGGTTCGGTAACTATTATTCCGTTTCCTGTGTATTCTGGTTTGATAGCAGACTCTTTTGTTACCGCACCTCTTAGCGCTTTACCTAACAAGTCACCAACACCTTTAACACCAGTAGTGGCATGAACACTTCCTACGCTCCATTGCATCTCTCCTGCTTGTAGTGTCACATTACTTTGACCTACTTCACAAACGATTTGTCTTTTTCGAATATTCATCTCACTTGCAAAATAAGCAGCTTGTGCTGAATTAAGTGTAGTACTTAGGTCCTTTTTGTATTCGACTATTCGAAACGGCCCCATCTCTTGCTTTATACTAATATCATCGTTATCTAGAAAATTCTTAATAGTGAACATATGTAACTCCTTTGTTTATATTTTGCTTTTATTATATTATTTAAAGGTAAAATAGTCCACCAATATAGTTATTTTTTGGAAGATCTGATTCGAATTAGGACTAGGGCATCTTCGAGGATTTCACCGTTTTTAATCTCTATCATAAGCCACTTTTGATTATTTCCTCCCTCAGTCCTATAGTAAAGGTCTTTGGTGTATTCGCTGCATTCATCAATCATAGCAAGTGTTCTTTCCTCTTCCGCTTTGCCGATAACTACCAACGCAATAAAATACCCCTTCATTGGATAAAGTGTGCATAGTGATTTAGATGACTTTTTGTATTTGACATTCCACCCTGGTTGGAGTGAACAACCGCTATATGCCGTCACTGGCTTTACATTAAAATCATCTTGGATGCGCTTATTAAATTCGTCCCACAAGCCATTGTCGATATATTTAGATATATCCTCCATGCTTGGTTCATTGTTTTTCGAAAAAAGTTCATCCCACATATCTATCTCCTAAAGATTTTTATCTCCCAACTCTCTACCATTGTCTTTTCTCCAAATTAGGTAATCTTGAACATCTTTTTCTACCATTTTCCAGCAAAATGCTATCACCGCCGCATCATCTGCAAAACCAAGTCCTGGTATAAAGTCTGGAATCACATCAACTGGTGAAAGGAAATATATCAACGCTGCCGCCACCGCTATCAAAGTATTTAATGGCACTTCCCTATATTCCTTATTTTTATAGCTATTTAAAAGTGAAATCATCACAGGTACCAAAGCAAGTTTCTTCCCAGCAAAAGGAATCCCAGCAAGTTTCTTTTCTAGTTTTTGTAAAAATTTCTCTAATTTATCCTTGTCCTTAACTATTCTTTCCGCCTCGCCGTATCTCGCCTCAAGCGCGCGTTCTTGTCTTTTTCGATTAAAAAATATTCCCATATCGCCCTCCGTATCAGAAATATACCCTTTTTAAAGCTCCATATAAACATATGTGCACTTATGAAAGGTAAAATGTGCGAGATTTGCGCTTTGTGAGAAGATTAACTGGATTTTTAGAAGCGATTACGGTAATGATTTGGGATATGGCGAGTTAAGCCCGTACAACAATCGCTCATTTTCTTAGGGATTTACGGTAATGATTTAGAAATCGCTAAGTTAGGTCCGTACAACTGTTGAGATTGCTACCAATCTTTACGGTACCTATTTGTGAAATGGAAAGTTAGGCCCGTACAACCCTCCCCCTATCAAAAGCATTTTACCGTACTCATTTCCAAAATCGAAAATCAGTACCGTAATTCTAAAACTTTTCTTCAAAAAATCTACGGTAATATTTCGTAAATAGCCAAGTTAAGCCCGTACAACCGCCACGAATCATATAGTAGGCTTGCGCTCGCAAGCCCTCTTTTTAAATTAAAGCCGACCCCAAATTGTAGAGATTTGGGATCGGCTTAACGAAGTATGTAGATTCTTTCTTCCATTCCACTTTACAGTGAGCAAATAATGCTAGCTGCGAAATATTAAATCTTATGTAATGTATGAATTTATTTTATTAACAGGAGAGTTTAAACATTTGTTTAGTATATTTACATCTGTTTAGTACTTGTGGTTGTTGATTTACTTTAACTTTAGATATAAATAGACTTTTGATTTAATATTTCTTTATACTGATATCATACTACATATTTGGATAAAATAAAAGTATTTTAAATGTATTGACATTTCATCTGTATTGGTGTACTATGTAATTAATGCAGTAGGATGGTTATGAATTATGTTAAGGAGGAAAGATGCAATTCAATGAAAACACGCCTATCTATTTACAAATAGTTAGAGCTATAAAGGAGAAGATTGCTCTTGGAGAGCTAGCTAGTGGCGATAAGTTCCCTAGCGTTAGAGATATTGCTTCTGAGTTTAGAGTGAATCCTAATACGGTATCAAGAAGCACTCAGATTTTGGAACAAGAAGGAATTATCTATTCTAAAAGAGGTATAGGAAGTTTTATCGTCGAAGACGATAAGATGATTGGTGATATGAGAAATCAAATGGCTAAAGATCATTGTCAATCATTCATTAAGAATATGGATAGATTAGGTTTTTCAAGACAGGAAGCTTTAGAAATTTTGACGGAGGTTTATGATGGAAAACATTAAATATATTCTTGAGGTTAATGGCGCATCTAAGAGATATGGTAAAAATGTCGCTTTGGATAACCTTAATCTGAAAGTAAGAGAAGGAAGTGTTCTTGGTTTACTTGGACCAAATGGCACTGGTAAGACAACTTTACTTAAATCGATTATCGGTTTAGTTAAGTTGGATAGCGGAAATGTTTTGATCGATGGCATGAAGCCTGGCGTTGAGACTAAAAAAATAATCAGTTATTTGCCTGATAGCAACTATTTATTTGAGAATCTGAAGGTTAGCGAATGCGTAGATTTGTTTAAGGATTTCTATGAAGATTTTAATATGGAAAAATGTGATAATCTTTTTAAGAGAATGAATATAGATAAAAATGTACGCGTAAATCAAATGAGCAAGGGTTATGTCGAAAGGCTTAATGTAGCGCTTGTGATGAGTAGGGATGCTAAACTTTTCGTGCTTGATGAGCCGATTGGTGGAGTTGACCCACTTGCTAGAGAGATGATAATAGATGCGATCATAGATAATATCGGCGATGCTACTATGATAGTAACTACACATTTAATCGACTCTATGTCTAAGCTATTTGATGATGTTTGCTATATCGATGATGGTAAGGTAGTTCTTGAAGGCTCAAGCGATGAACTTATCGAACAAAAAGGTAAAATGCTCGAAGATATCTACAAAGAGATTTATTCTTAGGAGGTGGATATGTTTAGTTTATTTAAATTAGAATGGCGAAAATCTTCGTCATTTAGGTTAACTGCTATAGTTTTAGCACTTGTACTAACCGCTTTTACAAAATTAATTGATAGTCAGGTTATCGAATATTCAAATGAGTTTTTCATTGCGATACCTACTATGATAATTGGTTTATTTGCTACCTTGCTAGCTTTATTATTCATAGGTACGATATTTTTCGTTAAGGACGATTTGGATAATCCAAATCCTATGGTTATGATACTTCCATACACTGGATTTCAGGTAGTAGTAGCAAAGATTCTTGTTCTTATGCTAAATATTGGCCTTATCATATTGGTATTTGCCATATTGAATAATAGTCTACTAAATAGCTTTAGTGTGGTGACCTTAGAGCAAAGTAGACCAATTTTTGAAAGATTCCTTACGACTTTAGTAAATGCATTGGTTCTTGTATTTGCTATAAGTGCTGGTTTTCTAACACTTACTGCTGTCAAGGCTAAGACTGGAACGACTAATTTATTCATTTGGATAATTGTATTTGTTGGCTTGATAGCTGTATCATCCAGGGTTTTGGACAAACTAAATTCATATCCATTGGCTTTTATCCCTAGCGAGATGACATGGTATGCAAAGGATGCTGGTATGAAAATCATTAGTAGAGAAAATATTATGCTTTCTATTGAGTATATGCCTGCAGGAGAAGTCAGCTATAAATATGTAAACGCCATATCAATTATCCCAACGATAATATTGCCAGTCGCTTCATTCATATTCATGGTTATTTCAGGTAAGTTACTTGATAAGAAAGTAAATTTCTAGGAGGTTATGATGACTAAATTAGTAAAATATGATTTAAAAAAACATTTAAGACTTGTTGTTATCATGAGTGCGATTTTGTTTTCATTTTACCTGCTAGATTCATTTAGAAATCCTTTTGGATCAGGCACGTATGCAAATAGAGATTTACAAGCAGTCGTTATGGACGCTGTAAGCTCTTTCTTGTTTATGGTTAGTAGAGTTTCTCTAGTAGGTTTCATGATATATATCGGGTATGACTTTATACAAAACATTATGAGTGATGAAAAGAATTTCTTATTCAGTATACCTGTTAGCACAGAAAAATTCTTCTTATCAAAGATAATCTCTACGACGATATTAACTGGAATATTGTATGTATCGATAGCGACAGCAACATATCTAAATAGCATGATAAAAAGCTCATTATATGTAAATACAGCAGATTCTTATATGGAGCATGCTACCTTAATTGATAGCTTTTCCATTAAAGCCTTACCTTTGGTTTACACGTATTGTTTAGTAGCTTTGATGATACTTTACTTCGTAATTTTAGTATTCAAAAAAGCCTTAGAAAAAACAAGGTTTAAGTTTTTATGGTTGCTACCATTTACATTGATATTTATAATGTACTACGCATTCACACTGCCTAGCGAAGTTGATATGACAATGGTAACAATTGTTAATGGTCAATTTACATTATTGGCAGTAAACTTGGTGATCGCATGCTTGCTGTTTTTAGCAAATTCATGGATATTAAAAACAAAGACAGATATATAAAGGATTTTCCACAGAAAAGGTCCTAGCTGCGTGCCTCGACTAGCGAAGCTTTTGATTGATATGCGACCTGCTTAAACTGACCATAAAAGGTGGTTACAAACCACCTTTTATGGTCAGTCCAGCAGATCGCTTTTTTAATGAAGCTTCTTGTCTGCGGATTCCTCGCGTCGGACTTTTCTGTGGAAAATATTAAAGATGGGGGTGCTAGGTTGCAAGGAAGAAGCTAAGTTTAGAGTTTGGCAAAGCTGAGAAAGAGAATGTGAGCTTTTGCAGAGCAAAAGCATACTTTTTTATCTCGTCACCTCATCCCTTGCGGAGGCTTCGAAAAATTTGTCTCGAAAAGAGTAGAGATTGGGGTGCTAGCTGAGAGTCGAAGGTTAAGTATATCATCGGTCAAGGCTCAAGAATCAAGGAGGAGTTCGACTTAGGTCGAACTCTTCTTTTACTAATAGAAAAAAGGTAGATTTTGCGCAGCAAAATCTGTCATTATATTGTCAATACCATGGTTGAGTCCACTTTTTGGGTCTAGCCATGGTACATTACCGTGCTAAAATGCCATGGTTGAGTCCACTTTTAGGGTCCAGCCATGGTATCAACTCGAAATTTCGTACCATGGGCGGACCCTGTTTTCGCCTCTAACCATGGTATTGGCTATCATTTCACAAAAATGTAAAAAAATAAAAGAGCAACCAAAGGTTGCTTTCATCTCAAAATATCAAAAAGAGAGCGACCAAAGGTCGCTTTCTACTCAACTCAACAAAAAAAGGAAGCGACTTTCGTCGCTTTCTTTGTATTTTAGATTTTTTCTTCTACTCGATAATGAGTATGTAGAAGATGATGTGCTTTTTCTCCACCTATCTCGCCTAAATATTCTTCGTAAAGTTTTAGTACGTCTGGGTTTTTGTGAGAAACTCTTAGTTCTTGGCTTCTATCTTTGTCGAATAGTCCTTTTGCTCTTTTATCTAGTATAGAATAATCACCATGGTGATATGGCTGACCCGCGCCACCTATACATCCTCCAGGACATGCCATTACTTCGATAGCATGAAGATTGCTCTTTCCACTTCTAACTTCTTCCATTAATTTTCTTACATTTCCTAATCCATTTGTAACAGCTATGTTATAGTCTGTACCAAGAATATTTACTGTAGTTCTTTTAATGCCTCTCCAGCCTCTTAGTTCTTCAAATTCAAGAACGCCCATATCTTCATTTCCAGTAAGTTTTTCGTAAACTGAACGAAGTGCAGCTTCGATAACTCCACCAGTAGCTCCAAATATTGTTGCTCCACCTGTTGATTCTCCAAGCGGATCATCAAAATTAAGTTCTGGCATTTCTGTAAAACCAATAGCAGCTTCCTTGATCATCCTACCTAGCTCACGAGTAGTGATAACTATATCTACATCTTTTCCCCACTCGCCAGTTAATTCTTCTCTATTTGATTCATATTTCTTAGCAACACATGGCATGATAGAAACAACTACTATATCTTTTGCTTCTACTCCAATTTTTTGTGCAAAATAATTTTTTATAACCGCGCCATTCATTTGGTGAGGAGATTTAGCAGATGATACTAGAGGTATCATATCTGAGAATTGACTTTCCATAAAGTTTACCCATGCCGGACAACAACTTGTGATTATTGGGAATGGTCCACCAGTTTGTAGTCTTTCTAGTAATTCATTTCCCTCTTCCACTATAGTTAAGTCAGCTGCGAAGTTAGTATCGAAAACATAGTCGAAACCAAGTTCTTTCATAGCTCCTACCATCTTGCCTGTCACATCAGTACCAGGCTCATAACCAAACTCTTCTCCCAACGCCACTCTAACGGCTGGAGCAGTTTGACCTATTACGATTTTTCTCTTATCTTGTAGGGCATCCCAAACATTGTCGATATTCGTTTTTTCCATTAGCGCACCTGTTGGACAAACTGTTAAACATTGTCCGCAAGATGTACAAACTGTATCAGTCAAATTCATATCGAAAACTGGCCCTACTTGTGTATGAAATCCTCTATCTTTTGATCCAAGCGCCTTAACTGTTTGAATCATAGAACACATCGTCTCACATCTTTTGCATAGTATACATTTATTTGGATCGTGTACGATTGATGGTGATGATTGATCGTTTATTGGGAATTGTGTTTGTTCTCCCATGAATCTTCTTTTTCTAACACCCAGGTCTGATGCCATACTTTGTAATTCACAATTATCGTTTTTATGACAGTATAAGCAGTCATTTGGATGGTCAGAAAGAAGTAATTCAACCACGCTCTTTCTAGCCTTAACAGCCTTTGGAGAGTGCGTCACTATATCCATACCTTCTGTAGCAAGTGTGTTACATGATGTTATCAGCTTACCACCTTGGTTTTTAAGCTCAACAGAACAAACTCTACATGAACCTGACATATTGAAATACCCGATTTGATGCAAGTTTAGATGACAAAGTGTTGGGATTTCTATATGATTTTCTTTACAAATATTGTAGATGGTTTGATTCTCTTTTACAGAAATTTCTTTGCCATTTAATTTAATAGTAATCATATATCCTCCTAATCCTTAACAACGGCACTAACTGGACAAACATCAAGACATGTACCACATTTAATGCACATTTCTTGATTGATGTAGTGGAAGTGACGAAGCGAACCAGTAATCGCATTAACTGGACATGATCTCGCACATTTCGTACAACCAATACATTTATCCTCAATAATCCTATATTCAACGATACCTTTACAAACATGCGCTCTACATTTTTTATCAAGTACATGTTCAAAATATTCATCTGTAAAATGCGTCAACGTCGACAATACTGGGTTTGGTGCACTTTGCCCAAGTCCACATGCCGATGTATCTTTAATCGTTTGACCAAGGTATCTAATCTCTATTAAATCTTCTTCTGTCGCAGTTCCATCAGAAACTTTTTCAAGCATTTCATAAAGTCTCTTTGAACCAATCCTACATGGCGTACATTTTCCACAAGACTCATCGATGATAAAGTCAAGATAGAATTTTACAAGATCGACCACACAAGTATCCTCATCAACTACTATAAGTCCACCTGAACCCATCATAGCTCCATATTGGATTAATGTGTCATAATCTATTCCTATATCTATTAGTGATGCAGGTATAAGTCCACCTGAAGGTCCGCCTGTTTGCACTGCTTTTAGCTCTTTACCATCAGGAACTCCGCCACCTAGTTCATAAACTATTTCTCTAAATGAAGTTCCCATAGGTACTTCAATCAGACCTGTATTTTCAATGTTTCCTACAAGTGAAAATACTTTTGTACCAGGAGATTTTTCTGTACCATATTGTTTGAACCAATCAGCACCATTCAAAATTATCCTTGGTATATTTGCAAAAGTCTCAACGTTATTTATTAGGGTAGGCATCTTAAATAATCCTACTTGTGCTGGGAATGGAGGTTTATTTCTAGGAATTCCTCTATTTCCTTCCAATGATTCTATAAGCGCTGTTTCTTCACCACATACAAACGCCCCTGCTCCCAATCTGATATGGATATCGAAATTGAACCCCGTACCCATTATGTTTTCACCTAAAAATCCAAAACCTTTTGCTTGCTCAATCCCTAGCATCAATGCTTGATACGCCTTAGGGTATTCAGCTCTTATGTATATGTATCCTTCATCTGCTCCAATAGCATATCCTGCTATTATCATCGCTTCAAGTACTGCATGAGGGTCATTTTCAGAAATATATCTATCCATGAATGCACCAGGATCGCCTTCGTCGGCATTACATACGACGTATTTCTTATTTCCTCTTGCATCTTTGGTAAATTGCCATTTCATCCCTGTTGGAAATCCCGCTCCACCTCTACCTCTTAATTTAGAATCCTTAAGTAAATCAATAACGTCTTGATCACTCATAGTAGTAAGTGCTTGTCTTAATGCATGATATCCATCTCTTGCTATGTAATCTTCAATACTTCCAGCATCTATAATCTCGCAATTATGTAGGACTAGCCTTGTTTGCTTTTGTATAAATTCAGGAAGGGCTTGTTTTCTTTGTTCAAACAATTCTTGTTTTTCAGAAAGTACCTTGTTTTTTATGTCATCTAAATTTAGAGTTATCATAGACTTTCCTCCATTATTTCTGCAAGAATATCCTCAACTTCATCTAACTTCACTTTGGCATGAGTCACTCCATCTACTATCACAACCGGTGCTATCCCGCATTCACCGACGCATCTAGTCGTATCGATTGAGTAATGCCCATTTTCACTTGTCATACCATCTTTAATATCTAATAGATCTTCGATTTTTTGCAATATCGCTCCGCCACCCTTTACATAACAAGCTGTTCCTAAACAAATTTGTATGATATGTTTTCCTTTTGGCGTAAACGTAAATTGATGGTAAAATGTGGCAACTCCGTAAAGCTCTGATGATGCTATGCCAGTTTTCTTACTAGTTTCTAACAATACATCCTTTGGGATATATCCAAAAACTTCTTGCATCTTTTGCAATATCAGCATGCTCTTTCCTTTAACATCTTCTTTCATTATCTCATCAAGATAATCATAATATGTTTGAAGAACATCTGCGTTAAACTTTACTTGTGTCATACTACCTCCTTGTTTGATATCGTTTTCAAGCAATGCGCTATTTTGCTTATATTAATTATAACTTGATATTTGCAAGTTTGTCACGACTTACTATACTAAGATGAATACTTTTTGATAAATTTATGAATAGGTTTTCATAATTGTTGATGTTTTTGTCAATCTTCTACAAAACTTTGATATTTTCATAAACTTAACATCAAAAACCACCTAGCATTTTACCGTAAAAATTATCCAAAATACTTATTTGCTTTTATATCACTTATCCTTTATCATCTTATACGGGGGTAATTTAAATGCAAAATAAAATAAGTTTGTGGGAAGTTTTTCTCACATTTCTAAAAATATCCAGTTTCACTTTTGGAGGTGGATATACGATTATCCCGGTTATTAAAGATGAGTTTTCGGTGAAACGTAACCTAATAACTGAGGATGATATGATGGATATCATAGCTGTTGGTCAATCCGGTCCTGGCGCTATGGCAATCAACACATCAATACTTACCGGATACAAAGTCAAAGGTATAAAGGGTGCTCTTGCAGCGGTTGTTGGAGCGGTGCTTCCATGTATCGTAATTATCACAATTGTCTCCTATTTCTATAAAGAATTTAGAGATAATCACACTATTCAAACGATTCTAAAAGCCATGAGTGGAGCCATATCAGCGGTACTTCTACTTACTACCTATGACCTTTTCAAAAATGCTATCAAGGAAAATACATTATATGCCTATATCGCAATGATATTTGCATTTGTAAGTGTGGTTTTCTTTAATGTATCGACTTCTCTAATAATATTAATCCTTGCTTTATCAGGACTAATACTATTTGGACTTGTGAAAAAGGAGGGCGTTCAATGATATTACTATCTCTTTTTATCGCATTTGCTATCATAGGCACCATCTCATTTGGAGGAGGATATGCCGTTCTTCCATTTATCGAAGAGATGATAGTTCAAAGACATGGATGGCTAACATCGGGCGAGGTAATTGATATAGTTACCATTTCACAGATGACGCCTGGACCAATCGCCATTAACTCAGCTACATTTGTAGGCACAAAAGTCGCTGGTTTGCCAGGTTCGATAGTGGCTACCGTAGGTAATGTCCTACCGCAGTTCATCATAATGATCCTACTTGCTCAATTCGTATTTAGAGACAAGAAAATCAGCTTTATGGAAAATATCATAGCAGGACTAAAGCCAGGAATGGTCGGCTTAATCTTTATAGCAACACTTAGAATGGTAGATAGTTCCATCTTTAATGGGGCTCTAGGCGTTGATATGTTCAAAAACATAACATCCATATTCAAAAACCTAGACTACCTAGCCATAGTAACATTCATAGTCGGCTTTATACTCTACCTTAAAAAAGTAGACTTAATTAAAATAATCTTAGTAAGTGCAGCAATAGGCTTCGCATACACATTACTACCAATTTAATGATGAAGGTGGCACCAGTTAGGCGCCACCTTTTAATATCGAGATTATGTAGCTTGCTTGCGCAAGCTTTTTTGATGGAAGAATGAGGCTTGCGAAGCAAGCTTTCTTTTTTAAATGGGAACGGGGTGATTTTGCGTAGCAAAATCTATCCTTTTTTATAGCAGACGTGCTAGTTTTGGGGTTTTGGGTGAACTAGCACATAGTTTGTGGCGGGTTTATACGTGCTAGTTTCAAGGTTTTGACCAAACTAGCATGTTGGTTGTGGCGGGTTTATACGTGCTAGTTTCAGGGTTTTGAGTGAACTAGCACGTTGGCTTTGGCGGATTTATACGTGCTAGTTTTGGGGTTTTGACCAAACTAGCATGTAGGTTACGGCCGGTTTATACGTGCTAGTTTCGAGGTTTTGGCCATACTAGCACGTTGGTTATGGCTGGTCTATACGTGCTAGTTTCAGGGTTTTGGACAAACTAGCACGTAGTTTGTGGCCGGTTTATACGTGCTAGTTTCGGGGTTTTGGCCAAACTAGCACGTTGGCCAGCACTTTATAAGAAAGAGAGCAACCTACGGTTGCTTTCCTTCTCTTAATTCCCTAGCACATGAAAACAATTAAATCCGTAGTCACATCCTTGCGCCCAAACCTTAAACTTTCCCACAAAAAGTCCGAAAGCGAGGAATCCGCAGACCAGAAGCTTCATTAAAAAAGCGACCTGCTGGGCTGACCTTTTGAAGTGGATTTTATCCACAACTTATTTTGGTCAGTTTAAGCAGATCGCATATCAATCAAAAGCTTCGCCAGTCGAGGCTCGCAGCTCGGACTTTCTTGCGGGAAAGCTCTTAATCATATATCGTAGTTAACGATTTTATTTTGTTCTAAACTTTGCTTTATATCAATGATGCGTTGATTTGAGCTTCCTCTAAATTTTAGTTTAAGGTCTTTTAACTCGTCGATGAAAAGTCCATCTACTAGGACATCACATTCTTTTAGAAGTTCTAGACGTTTTGGTTCTTCTAGGATTTGTTCAAAGGTATATCCTGAGTAAATCCAGATGTTTTTGTTGACTTCTTTTTTAATGTCTCTTAGGACCTCGATAAGTCCATAGTTTTGCATCGGCTCGCCACCTAGAAGTGTTAGCCCAGATACCGCTGGATCTTGAAGGTAGCTGATGATTTGTTTAGTCTGTTCATCGCTCCAAATATCTCCATAGGTAAAATCTTGGTACTCTTGATTAAAACAATTCTTACAATTATGAGTACAGCCTGTCACAAATATCGTCGATCTGATGCCTTCGCCATTTGCTACATCATACTTACGGATTTGTGCATACCTCATATATGAAGCACTCTATCTTTGATTTCTTTAGTTCTTCCTTCATTCCAGAAGTTTTCTCCAAGATAACCGCAAGTTCTTCTAATAACTGTAAGTTTATTTCTATCTTGATTATGACAGTTTGGACATTCCCAATCATTGTGTTCGTTTACGATTATCTCGCCATCAAATCCACATTCATGACAATAGTCACTCTTAGTATTAAATTCAGCATACATTATATTATCGTAAATGTATGACACTAATGTTTGTACTGCGTCGATATTGTTAGTCATATTAGGTATCTCAGCATATGATATCATGCCACCTTTTGAAAGTTGTTGAAATTGACTTTCAAAAGTAAACTTGTCAAAGACTGATATTGGTTCTCTAACATCAACGTGATACGAGTTTGTGTAGTAGCCCTTATCAGTGATATCTTCAATGTCACCAAATCTATTTCTATCGATTGAGCAAAATCTATTTGTAAGACTTTCAGCTGGCGTTCCGTAAAGAGCAAAACCTAGTCCGGTCTCTGCCTTCCACTCATCAACTTTTTCTTTCATAGCTTGCATCACTCTTAAGGCAAAATCCTGTCCACCTTTAGTGTGGCTTTCACCTGTAATTAATTTAGTTAGCTCATATAGGCCAATGTATCCCATCGAGATTGTCGCATATCCGCCTTTCATTAATTCGCCAACTTTTTCGCCTTTTCCAAGTCTTGCTATCGCACCATATTGCCAATGAATTGGGCTAACATCGCTAGTCACGTCTTTCAATAGGTCATATCTAAATAATAGTGCTTTTTTTACTAAGTCTGTTCTTTTTTCAAATATTTCCCAGAATTTTTCTTCATCTCCTTGAGCAAGGATTCCGATTTGTGGAAGATTCAAGCTAACAACACCCATGTTAAATCTACCGTCAAATACATATTCACCCTTGTCATTTTTATATGGAGCTAAAAATGATCTACATCCCATTGGTGAAAATACATTACCTTCGTAATATTTTCTCATCAATTTAGCTGAGATATAGTCTGGATACATTCTCTTAGCTGTACATTTGGCAGCTAATTGTGTTAAGTAATAATATTGTGAGTCTGGATGAACATTATGCTCATCTAGTACATATATTAATTTTGGAAATGCTGGTGTCACATAAACATCTGCATCATTTTTTATTCCTTCTAATCTTTGAAGAAGTATCTCTTCTGTAATCATGGCAGCTTCTTTTTCAAATTCGTATCCTGGCATAAAGTGCATAAATAATGTAACGAAAGGAGCTTGTCCATTTGTAGTCATAAGTGTATTAATTTGGTATTGAATAGTTTGTATACCATCTTTAACTTCTTTTCTTGTTCTCTTCCAAGCTACTTCTTGAGCTTTTTCAAGATCTGGTTCTATACCGTAAATTTCTTTTTGTTCTTCAACTACTGATTTTAGATACTTTTCATAAGACTTTCTTACAAATGGTGCTAGTATCCTATCTATACCATTTATACTTTGTCCACCATATTGTCCACTAGCCACTTGAGCTATGATTTGTGTAGTCACCGTACATGCTACTTGGAAACTCTTTGGTGTATCTATTCTCTTACCGTTAATAACTGTACCATTTGTCAACATATCTTCTAGATTGATCAAACAACAGTTAAACATCGGTTGTATTATGTAGTCCATATCATGAAAATGGATGGCTCCACTATCATGTGCCAATAGTATGTCTGAAGGCATTATCAACCTTCTTGCGATATCTTTTGAAACTTCACCTGCTATCAAATCCCTTTGAGTACTTACAATCTTTGCATCCTTATTTGAGTTTTCATCCATAAGGTTTTCATTTGTACGATTTAGTAAACCTACTATCTCATCATCAATAGTATTTATATGTCTTTTAAATTCTTGTACTGATCTGTAACTTTCATAAGCCTTTGCTGTAGCGGGGTTGTTATAGTTCAAAAGTTTATAGTAAACTTGCTCTTCTATTCCGTGGATAGTTAGCGGCTGTTTAATAATAGCTGCAAATTCTTCTATCTCGTCGGCGATCATTTGAGCTTGTCCTGGTTCATAAACACCAGAATAAGAGTTCATTGCTTTTTCAATAGCGATAACAATTTTTCTCTTATCGAATTTAACTTTTTCGCCAGTCCTCTTGATAACTTCAAGTTCACCAACTTCATTTAACACTCTCATATCTCCCCTCCTTTTTAAGTCTACTATTATCCTAATACTATCTTGAGTGTTTGTCAAGAGCTAAAACACAATATATAGTGATGTAGCCGGTTATGAATAACTATAAATAGTGTTTTTGTGAAATGGCTTGTTTTCAATAAACACAAGTATAATCATTAATTTCCCTATAAATGACGCCCTATAGACAGCAGCATAGGTCCAAGAGATATGCCCACTATATATGTTTATCACAATAAAAAACCCCTCTGAGTTATATCCAGACAGGTTAAGTTTATAAATTTTTTACTGCTCGTGCTACTTCAAATTCACTAAGACCTACAGTCTCAAAGAAGCCTTTATTATTCCCTACGCCCTTTTCTAGTAGTTGATCGACCATATGCTTTGCTTCTTTATTGCCAACTAGCGCTGCTTTTGAAAGATGTTTTAATGCACTATCATGATCACCTTCTTCAATATGAGCTTTTCCAAGTAGAAACCACGCTTTTGGGTTATCCTTTAATAGGTCATGAGTAAGATATTTCTTTGCGACATCTATGTCTTTTTTTAAATGTTCCCCAGCTAGATGTAGTCTAGCATAAAGCTTGTAAATCAGACTTAATTCATGATCAAAATTTGACTTATCAGGTTCAATCTTTTTGAATAGATCAGTAATCAATTTAACTTTATTAAGTTGTGCTAGATCTTGAACTATAGTAAGTGCATTGTCTACTTCGGCATATGCGGCCTCACCATCACCTTCAAGAATTAAGATTAAATCTGCCACTAAATTAAGAACTTTATTACCAGTCTCAAAATTTAGGTATTTCTTAAATGTCATATCTATCTCCTCTACTTTTTATCATTATATCATAAAGAAGTAATAAATGCTCTTTCTTGCGATTAACATAAAAATATCTGCTAGGAATCCTAGCAGATACTTAGTTCTATATTAATCACCGAATTTAATTCCTGGTACTCCTTCTTCTTGAGGTAAATCAGTTTCCTCGATACCAGCTGGGTTAGCTAATTCATCTAATCCCATGATAGCCATTGATGTTTCTGGTACATTTGTTATCTTCCATTTACCATCTTCTTTTACCAAATTTAATTTGATTTCTTTATCAAGCACGCTAATCTTATCTAAATCAACAGCGTCTTCAGTAAATTCTTGTCCTGACATTGATAATTCAACCACTTTTGATACATATTCAGAAAATGATGGAGTCTTTACATTATATACAAGTTCAGCAGTTTCTGCTCCATCTTCTACTTCACCACTAACATATGAGTATTCAAGCTTTTCATAAAGTTTTTGAACGATATTTTGTTTCTCTTCATCCCCTGTTCCATAATTTCCCGCTGCTGGATTTTGCTTATTGATCTCATCTAATTGTTTTTGAGATTCTTCAAGTTCAGTTAAAGTTGTTTTATCCGCTACACTTGCTATGATATCCGGGTCATTTTCTACAACGCCCTTAAAATAAGTATCTACAACTTTTTTAGCCTCAGCTGTTTCATCCGATTTTTTAGTTTCAGAAGTTTCATCCACTTTATTACCAGCACCAGTTTCCTCTACTTTTTTACCGTCAGTTGGTTCATCTACTTTGCCGCCACATGCTGCTAAAGTTAGCACTAACACTAATGACAACACTACAACAATAATTTTCTTTTTCATATACTCTCCTTAAATCTGCATAAGCAATGCAGTTATTTCGATATAATTTTACCCCGATTTGATGTTAATGCTAACAAGAAAGTTAATATTGAACGTTTTTATCAACATTTTACTTGTAAAATGTTCATTTTTAGGCCTTGTAAATGTTAAAAACTTTAAATAATTACAAAAAAAGAGAGCCTAAAGGCTCTCAATGTTAAACTAGTTGGTCTAGTTCTTCTACTAAATTATTGAATACTTGTAGAGCTTCATCTACAGTTTTTGGATCTTTCATATCCACACCAGCCATCTTTAGTTGGTCGATTGGGAAGTGCTTGTTTCCATCTTTTAGGAATTTGAAATAATTTTCTAATGCATTTTCTTCTCCATCTAACACTCTTTTTGCCAGAATAGTTGAAGCTGTAAATCCTGTCCCATATTTGTAAACATAGAAGTCGCTATAGAAATGAGGAATTCTCATCCATTCATAAGCTATCTCATCATCAGATACCATAGCATCTCCAAAGTATTTCTTATTTAGATCTAGATATATTTTGTTAAAATCATCTGCAGTAAGTCCATTACCCTCTTCAACAAGCTTATGAACATCTCTTTCAAATTCAGCAAACATAGTTTGTCTAAATACTGTAGATTTGAAACTATTTAGATAGAAATCAACAAGATAAAGTTTTTCTTCATCACTTGTAAGTTTTTTCATCATAAGATCTAACAATAGCGCTTCATTGAATGTAGAAGCTACTTCTGCAGCAAAAATCGTATAACGATAATTTAAATATTCATTATTGTGTTTAGCATAATAACTATGCATCGAATGACCCATCTCATGAGCCAATGTAAATACAGAATCTAGAGTCCCATTAAAATTCAACAATATAAATGGCATTGAATCATAACTTCCTGATGAATATGCTCCACCTCTTTTACCATCTTGAGGATAAACATCCATCCATCTATCTTCAAATGCTGATCTGTAGATATCTTGATATTCTTTTCCAAGTGGCGCTACTGATTCAATAACTAACTCTTTTGCTTCTTCAAAAGTATATTCCTTATTGAATGAACTAGTAATTGGCATATAAACATCATACATATGTTGTTCATCTAATCCAAGAACACGTTTTTTGATCTCGTAGTATTTATGAATTGCTGGCATATTGTTATGAATACTTTCAATCAAAGCATCATATACTTTTACATCGACATCATCTTCATATAGCTCCATATGTCTAGCTGATTCATAACCTTTTATCCTAGCTTTTGTAGTTATTTCCTTAAGATTAGAATAATAGGATTTTGATATAGTATTTCTAAATGAATTGAAAGTATTATAGAATTTTGTAAATACTTCTTTTCTTAATTCTCTATTATCGCTTGTTTGGAACTTTACAAAATTAGCTTGTGTTAGCTTTTCTTCGCTATTTTCTAGCTCTGGAAAAACCATGTCCGAATTAGTAAGAAAATAGTAAATCTCTTCTGGTGATTGAGTCACTGGAGATAATTCAGCAAGAATTTTTTCTTCCTTTTCACTTAGTGTATATGGTCTAAACCTAAAGATCTTATCAAGCATCAATCTATATCTTTCCAAATCTTCTCTAGTTTTTAGCTCTTCTACTTGTTCTTTAGATAGACTTAGTAGGAATGGAGTTAAGAATGCAGTTTTCGCAGAAAAATCTGCTATAACTGATTGAATTTCCATATTCATTTTTTGATACTTAGCTACTTTTGAGTCCTCGTCTTTTCTCATATGTGCATATGAATACATATGAGATAATTCTCTTGAAATATTTTCATAGCTTTCTAAAACTTCTTTTATATTTTCATAAGGTTGGTCTAAAAATTCATCCATCCCCTTAATCTTTTCTTTTAATACGACTAAATCTTTTTCAACGATGTCGTCATTTACATACATCGATTCAAGATTCCATTTAAAATTATCAGTCATCATCTCTCCTTATTATCTTTTCTTATCCATATAAGTGTCATCAAAATAATAGCCTTCACCCCAGCTAGTTTGTATAAATTTATTAGCTTTTGTAGGTTCTAATTTTTCTCTCAATCTTCTTATATGAACATCCACCGTTCTTATATTTGATTCATCTATACCTTTCCAAAGTTCATCCGCTAGATTTCTTCTAGTAAAGACTTTGTTTTTGTTTGATACTAAAATATAAAGTAAATCAAATTCTTTACCTGTCAAATCAAGCTCGACAGAATCAACTTTAACTTTTCTACCTAAGATATTAAACTCAAAAAGCCCCTTAATCAAAGAATCCGCTCTTTCGATAGGTTCAACTTTAATCTCCGCTCTATTAGTCCTTCTTAATACAGCCCTTATCCTAGCTTTTAGCTCTAAAAGGTAAAATGGTCTTACGATATAATCGTCACATCCATACTCTAAAGCAAGCACCTTATCATTAGGCTCGTTACTTTCAGAAACAACCAATGTAGGGATATCTCTCATATCGTTCATCTTTCTCTTTAAATCTAAACCAGTACCATCCTTATACTGCATATCAATAATCGCTAGTTCAAATGAATTTGCCTTCAAAAGATCCATGGCTTCTTTAATCGTATTAGCCGCTGTAATCTCATAATCCTCTGATTTAAAACTGTATATAAAATTGTCAATGAACTCACGGTCTTTATTTACAATCAATAATTTATAAGTCATAATTCCCCCCGATAAAAATCTACATTAAGTATAACATAATTTTAATAAATTTGTAAAATAAACTTAATAATTGTGAAATTGTTTTCTCTTCACTTATTTCACAATCTTTATAGAAATTACCTAGTTAAAATCCCATTCCTCCCATGGAAGGATCCATGCCAAGATGATTTCCTGAGCTCTCAGGAATATCAGCTATAGCTGCTTCTGTTGTCAATATCATAGATGCTATAGATGCAGCATTTTCTAACGCTGATCTAGTAACTTTTGTAGGATCCACTATACCTTTTTCTATCATGTCCCCAAAAGTCTCATTTAATGCGTCATATCCATGACCTTTTGGAAGTTCACGAACTCTTGTTGCTATTATGGAACCTTCAAGCCCAGCATTTTCAGCAATTTGTCTAGCGGGTTCTTCTAAAGCACGAGCGATAATCTTCGCTCCAGTACGTTCGTCTCCATCTATCGATTCGATATAATTGTCTAATGCATCGATGCTATCTAAAAGAACAGTACCGCCACCTGCGACAATCCCCTCTTCAACTGCAGCCTTTGTAGAAGATAAAGCATATTCAATCCTTAATTTCTTTTATTTCATCTCAACTTCAGTCACTGCTCCAACTTGAATCACAGCAACGCCACCAGAAAGCTTACCTAGTCTTTCTTTTAGTTTTTCACGGTCAAATTCAGATTCTGATTGTTCTAATTGAAGTTTAATCCTTGCTACTCTATTAGCTATGTCTTCTTGAGTACCAGCTCCATCAACTATCGTAGTACTATCTTTATCTACATTTACTTTTTTAGCTATACCTAACATATTTAATGAAGCAGACTTTAAATCGTCTCCCAATTCTTGCTTAAATACTTTAGTACCTGTGAGTACAGCAATATCTTCGAGTGTTGCCTTTCTATTTTCCCCAAAAGCAGGAGCTTTAACAGCTACCACATTGAAGGTTCCTCTAATCTTATTTAATATTAAAGTAGTTAATGCATCTTGATCAATTTCTTCAGCAATTATCAATAAAGGTTTATTCGCTTCAACCAATTGTTCTAACAATGGCAGTATATCTTGAATAGCATTAATTTTCATATCCGTAATTAGTATAAATGGAAACTCTAATTCACTAATCATCTTTTCATTATCACTTACCATGTATGGAGAAAGATAGCCTCTATCAAATTGCATACCTTCAACTACACTTAAAGTTGTTCCCATAGTCTTAGATTCTTCAACGGTGATAACTCCATCTTTGCCCACTTTTTCCATCGCATTAGAGATTAGTTCTCCAACCTTTGGATCTGCAGAGGAGATGGCTCCAACTTGTGCGATGGCTTCTTTAGTCTCAACGGGTTTTGAAGAATTCTTTATGCTCTCAACAGCTATAGCTGTAGCATTTCTGATTCCTTTTTGTAGTATTATCGGATTTGCTCCAGCAGCTATATTTTTAAGACCTTCTCTAACTATAGCTTGAGCCAATATCGTAGCTGTTGTAGTACCATCACCAGCTACATCATTAGTTCTAATCGAAACTTCTTTAAGCAGCTGAGCTCCCATGTTTTCAAATCTATCTTCTAGTTCGATTTCTCTAGCTATGGTCACACCATCATTTGTTATTAAAGGAGCACCATATGGTTTGCTGATGACAACATTACGGCCTTTTGGACCAATAGTTACCTTAACTGCATCAGATAATTTATTTATACCTCGCTCAAGAGCTAATCTTGAATCAACTCCATACTTAATTTCCTTATTCATATATCCCCCAACTCTAATCAATAACTATCGCTAATATATCTTCCACTTTTATAACTATTAGCTCTTCATCTTTATCTTTAACGGTATTACCTGCAAACTTAGAATAAATAACTTTGTCACCAATTTTTAACTCTGAGTTTTCCAGTCCCTTTGCTATCTCAACTATTTGAGCATAATCTGGCTTTTCTTCTCTACCAGCGCTCATCAAAATGCCAGAAGCTGTTATCTCTTCTGACTTTATAGACTTTAATACCACTCTATCTCCTAAAGGTTTTAATCTCATATATCCCCCATTATTTTCCTATCGCATTTTCTCTTGCATAATAAAACAAATACTGCTGAGCATGACCTTTGTAGTCTCCAAAAAGTATGCCCGCTTCTTCTAATATCTTTTTATTTGGTATAGGTTGATCCAAATAAAGAGTCTCCATAAGTCTTTTCACCCAAACATCAACTGGAAAAGTATCTTCTATACCATACCCAAATAAAAGTATACAATCCATTACTTTTGGACCAACTCCAGGAAGAGCGATTAGATTATTTTTCAACTCCTCCAAAGATACATTTTCAAATTTATCATTTTCTTCTAAATAGCTTCTAGCTGCCTCAACGATTCTAGTATGCCTAAATCCAACCCTAGTAATCTCTTTAACCTCTTCAGGATCTTGATATGCCAATTGAGCAGGACTTGGGAATCTATGATACTTCTTTCCTTTATATACGCCTATAAAGTCGCCATAAGTTTGCGACAATAATTCAACTGATTTTTTAATCCTAGGTATTTGATTATTAGCTGAAATGATAAAAGAAATAATCATTTCAAAATGGTCTTGATTAAGAATCCTCAGACCATTTCCAAATTCTATTGCTTCTTTAAGACTATCATTTTTACTATAAGCTAAAGTCTTTTTTAAATTATCCTTAATCTCTTGATAATCCGTATCTAAGTTAAAATAATCATGCCAGACTTCTTCAAAATCTTCTTTTGTAGCATTAAAGACATAAAGCTCTCCATCTTTCATCAAGAACTCGGCTACTTTATCCTTAGCTACCGCTATATATGAACCTTCTTCGGTTCTTTCCCATCTAAAAGCTTGCCCGCATTCAAAAATATGTTCTGGACAAAAATCCCTTAGACCACTAACTTTAATACCATTTTCTATATCACTTATTAAATAATTCATCTTATTCTTCCACCAAAACTGCATGAACCGCAAATCTACCATCATCTGTT
The DNA here is from genome assembly GCA_012728755.1 of Tissierellia bacterium. GTDB lineage: Bacteria > Bacillota > Clostridia > Tissierellales > Peptoniphilaceae > JAAYEL01. Next base: position 27,052 of record JAAYEL010000029.1, read on the forward strand.
ACATTATCACAAGTCGATAATGTAAGAATCTTATCATTTGAAGTTAGCTCCTTTTCTAAATTAAAATCAACCAAGCTATTAGACTTCATCCTACCAAGATATTCTATCCACTCATTCTCATCCATATTCAAATTTCTATAGTCATAATAAGCATCTGAATAATACGCTGAAAATACTTTATAGATCTTTATGCCACCTTCTGTGAAGATCTCAATATAATGATCCTCTTTAGAATTAACATATTCACTATCGCCGTATTGCATGATAGGTTCGAACATCTCCGCCGATTTAACCCATGCATCACTCATGTTATGTCCATAAACCACTGTATTCATATCTGTAAAATCCGTTTTGTTCTTTCCTTCTACAAAGATAGACCCCGGTAACGAATACTCTTTTTGTAGATTTCTTCTTAGGTAAAATTCATTATCTCTATGAACAACAGGATACTTAATATTTAACTCATCAATATTAATATATGCCACTATATCAGAATTTAGTTTCTTAAACCTTTCCAATGATAAAAATGCCATCCTATTATATTTTTCTTTATCTTTAAGATAGCTCTCTGGCCTTTGCATCGTCATAAATGATGTAGGAGTTTTTTCCTCTCCATCTGATGATTCATTTAGTGCTTGCGCTACCATATCTCTATATGAGCTGAATTCCTTTTCCGCTTTATATCTACTATAGTAATAAGATCCAATATTGTATAAACTATATGCTATAATTAGTACTAGAATAACCTGAATAAATGTGTATATTTTCTTCTTCATTTGTCTCTCCTTTTTGTTCAATTTATTATAACATATATGTTGAATTTTTTTAATAATTAGGCATATCTAAATAATCGCTTATATTCTAATATATTCTATGAAAATCTTTTCATACATGAACGTTGCTTCATAGTTTATTCCTTGACCTAATACGATATATTCGCTAAAATTACAAATATAACGTTTAGTTATTAATTTTTAGGAGGATGAAATTTATGAAATTTGGTAAGAAAGCATTTGCAATCATGCTTATGCTAGTAATGGTACTTTCTTTAGCTGCATGTGGTGGCAAAGAAACTGGAAACACTGGAACTGATAAACCAGCTACAGGTGAAGTTAAGAAACTTGGATTATTAATCTATAACGGAGCTGATAACTACATAGCTACTGTTAGACAAGCATTTGAAAAATTAGATGCTGATGATGCTAACTTCGAACTAGAAATAGTTGATGGACAAAACACTCAAGCAACACAAAACGAACAATTAGACGCTCTTATATCTAAAGGCGTTGATGGACTTTTAGTAAATATCGTTGACTTTGGAGCAGCTAAAGAAGTTATCTCTAAGATCAAAGAATCTAAAATTCCTACAGTTTTCTGGAATAGAGATATCACATCTGACTTAACTGAAGCAGATTTAGAACAATTCATTTTCTTCGGAACAGTAGCTCCTCAAGCTGGTGTTTACCAAGGAGAAATGGCTAAAGAATATTGGGAAGCAAACAAAGCAACTGCTGACAGAAATGGCGACGGTAAATTACAATATGTTATGTTACATGGTGGTTTAGATAACGCTGAAGCAGTAGCAAGAACTACTGAATCAATCAAAGTTCTTACAGATGCAGGAATCGAAGTTGAAGAACTTGGTATGCAAGTAGCTAACTGGAATACAGACGAAGCTAAAACAGCTACTGATGCTTGGTTAGCAAAAGACGAAAAGAATATCGATATGATATTTGCAAACAACGACGGAATGGCAACTGGTGCTGTATCTTCACTTAAAGCTTTAGGATACAACTCAGGCGACGCTGCTAAATACATCCCTGTATACGGTGTAGACGCTATTGAAAACGCATTAACTCACATCAAAAATGGAGAAATGGCTGGAACAGTTAAACAAAACAATGAAACTATGGCTAAAGGCGTTATGGAATTAATGCTTAACAAGCTTGGTGGAAAAGGTTGGGTAGACGGAACTTCATTAAAAATGTATGATGATAAAGTTTCAGTAAGAATGGACTACGAAAAAGTTACAGAAGTAAAATAATTATTAAAAATATTTGGAAGATAAGCACACTCATGTGTGCTTATTTTCAAATGAATGGAGATTAACATGACGGAAAATAACATTTTATTAGAAATGAAAAACATCAATAAATCTTTTCCAGGTGTAAAAGCTCTTGATAATGCTAATCTAACCTTAAAAAGAGGTACTGTTCACGCACTTATGGGTGAAAATGGAGCAGGTAAGTCTACTTTGATGAAGGTTCTATTTGGTATCTACAGTAAGGATTCCGGTGAAGTTTACATAGAGGGAGAACAAAAGTCTTTCTCAAATCCTAAAGAAGCCATGGAACAAGGTGTTAGCATGGTTCACCAAGAGTTAAACCAAGTAATGAAAAGAGATGTGGCAGAAAACCTATTATTAGGAAGAGTGCCAACAAAAAATGGTCTAGTTGACCATAAAGCTATGTATAAATTTTGCGATGATGTATTTAAGGATTTAGGCTTAGATATCAACCCAAGAGCTATCACTCAAGATTTATCTGTAGCTGAAAGACAATTGGTTGAGATAGCAAAAGCTGTTTCATACAATGCAAAAATATTAGTATTAGACGAACCAACTTCTTCTCTTACAGAACAAGAAGTAGAGATACTGTTCAAGATTATTAATGACTTAAGAGATAGAGGCGTAGGAATTATCTATATCTCACACAAGATGGACGAGATATTAAGAATCTCTGATGAAGTTACTATCATGAGAGATGGTAAGTGGATAGCTACCGAAGACTGTAAAGACTTAACTATAGATAGAATCATCGCATTGATGGTTGGTAGGACGGTAGAAAATGTATATCCACCAAAAGACAATGTACCTGGTGAGGTACTTTTAGAAGTACAAAATCTAGTTGGTAAATATGGTCCAACAGTTAGAAATGCAAGCTTTACAGTGCGTAAAGGCGAGATTCTTGGTATAGCTGGACTTGTTGGTGCTAGAAGAACTGAACTAGTTGAGACAGTATTTGGATATAGAACTAAGGAAAGTGGAAAGATCTTACTTCATGGTAAAGAAGTTAACAACTCCTCTCCAGAAAAGGCTATAGTAAACGGTTTTGCTCTAGTAACGGAAGAAAGAAGAAAAACTGGTATCTTCCCTATGGAATCAATCACGTTTAACACAGTAATATCTAATCTTAAGAGTTACTTAAATGGTTTCTTATTAAAAGATAAGAAAATGAAAATTGACACTCTAGAATCCATTAACTGGATGAAAACAAAAACACCTAGTGAAAAGACTCAGATAAGATCTTTATCTGGTGGTAACCAACAAAAAGTAATTCTTGGA
>JAAYEL010000030.1 GCA_012728755.1 Tissierellia bacterium
CAGACCGAGACTTTGCCTCCGACTTCCTTCAGATTCTACCTCACAGTAGACACCCTTGTCATTGGCTAGTGGTTCCCACTACCAAGCCCACAACGGACTTTCACCGTCAAGTTGTTGCCCATGCTGGGCGCACATAAAAAAAGAGTTAGGAAAATCCTAACTCTTTACATCGATAATTTCAACTACTACTTTTTGATTTTCGTTTAGTGCTGCGGCTTTTACTACGGTTCTAATAGCTTTCGCTACTCTACCTTGTTTACCGATTACCTTACCCATATCTTCAGGAGCAACCCTTAACTCAAGAATTAAGTCTTGCTCTCCTTGAATTTCATTTACATGAACTTCATCTGGATTATCCACTAGGGATTTAGCAATTATTTCAACTAAATCTTTCATAAGAGTCTGCAAATACTATGTACTAATTGTATATGTATTTTGCAGAGTTCACCTCCCAAAAATTACTTGTTAAGTCCTACTGTGTTGAATAGTCTCTTAACTACGTCTGTAGGTTGTGCACCATTGTTTATCCATTTTGTAGCTTTTTCTTCATCGATTTTGATTTCAGCTGGTTCAGTTATTGGATTGTAGTACCCGATTTCTTCGATGAATCTTCCATCTCTTGGGCTTCTAGAATCAGCAACAACAACTCTGTAGAAAGGAGCTTTCTTAGCACCCATTCTTCTTAATCTGATTTTTACTGCCATTAATTTCACCTCCTTTAAAGGGTTATATATATAAACTCTTAAAAAGGTAATTTACCAAATAAACCTTTCTTGGACTTTTTAGTCAATGATTTCATTTGCCTCATTTGCTTTCTCATCATTTCATGTCCTTTTATGAGTTTGTTAACTTCTTGTAATGATGTACCAGAACCATTAGCTATTCTCTTCTTTCTTGAAGAAGATCCAACTATAAGTTTTGGATTTTTTCTTTCCTTAGGAGTCATTGAATGAATTATTGCCTTTACTCTTGCTAATTGTTTTTCACCAGCATCAAAGTCAATTTCTTTCATCTCCTTAGGCACTCCTGGTATCATATCAATGATTTTACTTAGTGATCCTAACTTTTTCATTTGCTCCATAGCCGTTAAGTAATCATCATAAGTAAAGTCATTTTCCATCATCGTTTGACCTAACTCTTTAGCTTCTTTTTCATCAATTGCTTCTTGAGCCTTTTCGATTAATGAAAGTACATCACCCATTCCTAGAATTCTACTAGCCATTCTATCTGGATGGAATACTTCAAAATCATTCATCTTTTCCCCAACACCAATAAATTTAATTGGTTTTTGAGTCATATGTCTAATTGATAAAGCAGCTCCACCTCTTGTATCTCCATCAAGCTTTGTTAATATAACTCCTGAGATATCAAGTGCTTCATTAAAGGTTTCTGCAACATTCACAGCATCTTGTCCTGTCATTGAGTCAACAACAAGTAAGATTTCTGAAGGATTAACTTCAGCCTTTACATCTTTAAGTTCAGTCATTAGCTCTTCATCTATATGAAGTCTACCAGCTGTATCTATA
>JAAYEL010000031.1 GCA_012728755.1 Tissierellia bacterium
ACTAAGGTACAATATTTAATATATGGTGACGATAGCAAGAGAGATACACCTGTTCCCATCTCGAACACAGAAGTTAAGACTCTTAACGCTGATGGTACTTGGGTGGCAACGCCCCGGGAGAGTAGGTAGTCGCCAAATAAATAGACTATATTTTTAATATAGTCTTTATTCCTAGGTAGCTCAATGGTGGAGCACCCGGCTGTTAACCGGTAGGTTGTGGGTTCGAGTCCCACCCTGGGAGCCAAATATGCCGGGGTGGCGGAACTGGCAGACGCACAGGACTTAAAATCCTGCGATCCTTATAGATCGTACCGGTTCGATTCCGGTCCTCGGCACCATATTTGGACTTTAATTTAATAACGCGGGATGGAGCAGCTTGGTAGCTCGTCGGGCTCATAACCCGGAGGTCGTAGGTTCAAATCCTGCTCCCGCAACCAAACAAAGAGAGAACATTGAAATTTCAATGTTCTTTTTATTTGTATTCATTATTAAACATAATTTAAACATAACCGGAGGGGGACTTCAAATCCTGAGTTTCTAGTGGTTATTGAAAAAGGTCAGGTCCATTTTATAGAGCTAAAACCTGTTATATGTAAGAAACTTGAGAAAAGTCATGTACAGCTAGCTAAATTAGAACCTGATAAATTGAAGAATTTGACAAAAAGTCAGGCTATTCCAAGCTCTACGTAACCAAAAATCATATAAAAAAGAACGTTGAGATCAACGTTCTTTGGTTTTGATTATTTGGTAAAAGACTTTAATTCAGCTTCTACTTTTTCCATGAATAGGTGATTTTCTGATTTATTTACTGTATCTGTATAGATTATCTCACCTTTAGAGTTTATGCCAAATAGCGTCTGTTGTTGGTTTAATAGGGCTGGATAGTTATCAGGATAGGATTTTAAGTATAATACGAAAGTCGTATCTGATAGGTTGAAAAGTTTATTTGCATCTTTTCCATGTTCGCCAGCCAAGACTGCTATAATAATTTTGCTTTCTTTGTCAAAATGGCTCTTTATTGAGTCTTTAACTTCGACCTCATAGATATCAAATGCCAATATTAAGGGATTTCCATCTAGTCCTTTGCCTGCATTTAGATCTTTAGTTTCAATTTTCTTAATATGATTAGATACTACAATATCGTCAGCTGCTTTACGCATGTCGTTGACACTGGCATAATATGTAAATTGGGGATTAAATCCTTCATTGACAGTAGGTTTATTTGATAATAGGTAAAATGCTAATATGATGATAATTAATGATATTGCTAGTACTAAAATTTTCTTGTTTTTTATCATGTTATACTCCTTTAGATTGTGATCAATTCTATTATATATTTTACAAAGCAAAAAATCAATAAATAAACAATTGAATATGTGTATCATCTATGGTAGGATGATATTAAGTTAATAAAGGAGTAGGTATGAATAAATTTAAAGTAAATCTGAAGAAAATCTCAAAGATAGTTTTGATTGGAGCGGTGGTAATTGCATTAGTGATTATGGCGTTACAGTGGAACTATAGAAGAAAGGTTGAGAAGGCTGAGTCGGATACAAGGACTTTTGTTAATGAGAATATTGATGAATTTAATGCTTTTATTAATAATAAGGAATATAAAAAAGCTGAGGCTGAGTTTAAGGGTGTTAAGAGATATATTGATGGTTATGATCCGCTTGTGGTTAGATTTAGTATGGCCGGCTTTGGTTTATCGATATCTGGTACAAGTGTTGGTTTTTTGTATACTGAAGATATTAACGGAGTAAATAAAGGCTTTGAGTTAGAAAAACTAGAAAATGATAATTGGTATTTATATAAGGATAGTAATTAAAAAACTGTGTCGAAGTCTTGGACTCGACACAGCTTTTTTTATACATAAATATAGATTGATAGAAACATTAGTATCGCGCCACCTAGGACAAATAGATGCCAGTAGACATGGGCGAAGTTAAGTGTTTTGTGTTTGTAAAAATATACTCCTGCAGTATAGGATAGACCTCCTAATGCTAGCATGATGATACCATTTAGTGGAACTGATTTAATCATGTTTGGCATGATTAGCACGCATAGCCATCCCATTATTAAGTATATGGCCGTTCCAATTTTCTTTGATTTTTCAAAGAAAAATATTTTTAGAAGTATCCCTGCTATAGCTAGTCCCCAAATTGCTGCAAAGAATATATTGCCTGTTTGGTTATTTAGAGATATTAATAGATAGGGCGTATATGTGCCCGCTATTAGTAGGAATATCGATGAATGGTCGATAACTCTAAATACTGATCTAGCTTTTGTAAAGATTAGGCTATGGTACAGAGTTGATGCAAGAAATAGCGCTACTATCGATGCACTGTAGATTGAATATGCTAGGTATTCCTTTGGTGTCTGCGCCTTAATTAGTAGAAGCACGATAGCTACTATTCCTAAGATAGCTCCAAGTCCATGAGTGATAGCATTCCAAATCTCTGTTAATAAGTTTATCCTTTTTTCTCTATTAAAAGTAACTATACTTTGTACGAACTGGTTGGTACTTTCCACATATTTTGATTGTGAAATGTACTTGTTGATTCTATTAAATTCTTCTTTGGCTTCAGCATATTCTGCTTTAGCATGTGATAAATTTTGCGTGGCTATTTTGACTCTTTCTTTTGATTGTTCATATTCTTCGATGACTTTTTCATCATCTAAGTAACTATCATTTAAATCAATAATATTATTCATTTTGCCACCCCTTTACTATATTATTTGTCGTGAAACATCTTATCTGTATCTACTTCCATAAAATGTGAGTCTAGTGCTATTCTTTGCGTCACATCATGCTTTATTATTTTGTAAACAGCTGCAGCAAGAGGAACACATAGGATCATGCCTATAGGACCTGCTATAGCACCACCGGCTATTACTGCAACAAATACCCACATACCAGGAAGTCCTATTGAGTTACCAACTATTTTTGGATAGATTAGATCTCCTTCTAGTTGTTGTACTACGATTAGTAGCACAAGGAATAACCAGGCTTGTTGTAGATTTACAGCAGCAATCATTAAAAATCCTACTGCGCCACCTATAAAGGCTCCAAGCATCGGAATAAGTGCAGTAACCATAACAACTATACCAATAGTTAGAGCATATGGCATCCTAAATATTAATAGAACAACAAATAGCAATGCTCCAATGATAAAGGCGCTTAATAGCTGACCCTTGAAAAAATTAGAATAAGTATCATCTAGTATATTTAAGAAATATACTAGTCTATGTCTATGTTTTTCTTCAATATAGGCTTCAGTAAGACTATCCATTTGTAGCTTAAGTTTTTCTTTATCAAATAAGGTATAAATCGTAAATATCAACGCTGTAAATACTGATATGACTAAGCCTAATATATTGTTTAATAAGCTAAAAGTCGATCCTATAACCCCACCAATACCGCTTTTTATAACATCCCATGCTCTTGTAGCGTATTGTTGCCAATTGACATCCATATTTTCTACTCTTGTTCTAATCTGATTAGCCCATTCAAAATCCTCAGTTACCCTTAAAAACCATGCTTGCAATCTTTCCGCTAAGCTTGGTATGTTTTCACCAATAACCATGATAGATTTATATATCTGTGGCAACACCAGGTAAAATACCAACGCAATTATGGCTAGTATGACTATCAATGATAAAAATACACACACCGGTCTTTTAATTTTTTGAACTATAGGTTTTTTGCTATTTGGAAAAAATGCCTTTTCCATCGGTCTTAATAGTAGGTTCCAAATGTATGCTAAGCCAAGTCCAAATAAAAATGGCAAAGATACATTAAAAGCGGACTTAATAAAGTCTAGTACTTTTGTAAAATGCAATACTACTAAAAGTGCTATAGCTACTATAATGACGCGAAATATAAAGTTTCTCCTACTATTTTTTTCAATTCTAGTACTTAAGTTATCATTCATATTCGCCCTTTCCTTTCCTAAAGAATTAACTTAGGAATGCTTTATAAGATTTTTTAGTCATATAGGCATCTGCTTTGGAAACTAGTTCAACAGGAGCATGCATTGATAGCATAGGTGTACCCATATCTACCACTTCAGCGCCATATTCAGCTAGGATGTATGCGATAGTGCCGCCACCACCTTGATCAACTTTTCCTAATTCGCCTGTTTGCCATATGATATTATGTTTTTTGAAAATTTCTCTAACTTCTTGTAAGAATTCAGCATTTGCATCATTTGATCCGCCCTTACCACGAACTCCTGTATATTTAGCCATAGCTACCCCATAGCCCATTTTTGCAGAGTTTAGTGGTTCTGATACTTCTTTATGATCTGGGTCAAGTGCTACGGTAACATCAGCAGAAAGAACTTTTGAATTTCTCAATGCTCTACGTACACTAATCTCTGAATAATTTCCATTAGCGTTGAAAATCTCAGCTACTGCATCTTCAAAAAAGTGAGAACTCATTGAAGCATTACCTACAGAACCGATTTCTTCTTTATCTACTATTAGAGCAACAGCCGTCCTTTGAGGGTTTTCTACTTCCAAGATAGCTTCAAGGTTTGCATAAGAACATACTCTATCGTCATGTCCATGACCAGCTATTAAGGATCTATCAAATCCAACGTCTCTTGCTTTTGCACTTGGTACGACTTCGATCTCTGCTATTTGGAAATCTTCTTCTATAATTCCATATTTTTCATACAGATATTTAAGAATTAGCTTTTTGATAGGTGATTTGTCAGCATTTTCTTCATCGATGCCAAAGCTTGAATGCCCAACAACAACGTTTAGTTGTTCACCTTCTATTCCTTCTCCTAGTTTCTTTTGGTTTTGATCTGCTCCTAGATGTGGAAGTAAATCGTTTATGAAAAATACAGGGTCAGAATCATCTTCACCTATTCTTAATTCTATTTTTTCCCCTTTTTGATTGTAAATAACACCATGGATAGCTAATTGAATAGTAGGCCATTGGTACTTTCTGATACCACCGTAATAATGCGTCTTTAGAAGAGCTAATTCACTGTCTTCATAAAGAGGATTTTGCTTTAGGTCAAGTCTTGGCACATCAATATGTGAACCTACTATGTTCATGCCTTCTTCAAGATTTTCACCTATAACAAATAGTGCTGCTGATTTACCTTTATTATTTAGGTAGATTTTGTCACCCTTTTTTATTGGACTTTTTATTGCTTCCTCAAGTGATACAAAACCATGCTTTTGCGCTTCTCTTACTATATAAGTCGTAGCTTCTCTTTCAGTTTTTGCTTCATCAAGGAAGTTTTTATATCTATCTGAATATTCGTGAAGCTCTTTAAACTCATTTTGATCTATTTGTTGCCAAACAGATTTCTTTTTCATTTCTAAATCTTTATAATCCATAATTCCTCCATTTCACAATTTGAATATATTTAATTGTATCACAAATTGGTAAAATCCGTACTATCTGGGTATCTAATAATAGCGATTGAAATGATTTTCATTCGTTTTTTAGGAGGAATGATGAGTAGAGTTGTATATAATGTTTTGGGGTTAGTGTTTTTTTCTTTAGGTGCGATAGGGGCGTTTTTGCCAGTGCTTCCTACCGTTCCATTTTTATTGCTATCATCTTATTTTTTTTCTAGAGGTTCTAAGAGATTCGATGCCTGGTTTAAGAGCACAAAACTATATGATACTTATCTGGAAGGCATGATGGAAAGCCATCAAATGACTCTTAAAAGAAAGCTTTCAATACTTTTGCCGGTATCAGCTTTACTGATATTTTTCTTCATTATTTTGGATCATCCTGTAGTAAGAGGGATCATTGTGATAGCTTTTGTATCAAAGTATCTTTACTTTTTCTTTAAAATCAAAACTATAAAATAGTTAATATATTCGCTATGGACAGTTTGTATATCAATGATATAATATATGTATAGATAGGGGGAGAATATGAAATTAGATAAAGAGTTTTTGAAGAATTTTGAAAATCAAGTGGTGAAAGTAAGCTTGATTAATGGTAACTATATTAGGGGTAATTATCGTGGATATGAAGAAAAAGACGGTGTTATTTCCGTAATCGTTGAGTCTGTTACTTACAAATTTCAGGTAGATGATAAGGATATAACTGGGATTGAAAAGGTATCAGTAAGTATTTGGTAATAAAAGGGAGATTCCTTTTTTTTAACAATTTTTTTGCAAAGGATATCATAAACAATTGTCAACTAATTACTATTTTAATAAAATTTATTAGTCTTGAGTAAAAACATAGAAAGTTATAGAAAAATGATAGAATTATTTGAAACTATAGCATTTAAGTTATATAATTATTAGGTAGTGTTAATAAAGGATTTTTCTTTAAGAAGGAAAACATTTACATAAATTTACATAAACTAGGGGGAACTAATGAAAAGATACGAAACGGACAGAATAAGAAACTTGGCCTTTGTAGGGCATAGTGGAAGTGGAAAGACATCATTGACGGAAGCTATGCTATTTAAGACAGGCGCTATTAAGAGACTTGGAAGAGTTGAAGATGGAAACACAGTATCAGATTTCGATAAGGAAGAAATCAACAGGGGTGTTTCTGTAGGTTTAAGTGTGGTGCCAGTTGAATGGCAAGACTCAAAGATCAACTTGATTGATTCTCCAGGTTATTTTGACTTCGAAGGTGAAGTTAGGGGTGCTCTAAGAGCAGCTGAAGCAGCATTATTAGTTATGGATACATCTTCAGGAATTGAAGTTGGTGCTGAAAAATATTGGAAATACTGCGAAAAGATTGATTTACCAAGAATTATATTCGCTAATAAAATAGATAAAGAAAATGCTAATTTTGTAAAATTAGTTGCAGATTTACACGTTGAGTTTGGTAAGAAGGTTACTCCACTTACATTAACTCTTGGTGAAGGTCCTGAATTTAAGGGAATTATTGATATTATAAATAAAAAAGCTTACGAATATAATGGGTTTGATAGAACTGAAGTAGAGATTCCAGAAATTAGACAACTTGAAGTTGAAGAAGTTTACAGCCAATTAGAAGAAGCTGTAGCACTTACTAATGATGATTTAATGGAAAAATATTTCAACGGAGAAACATTTACAGAAGATGAATTTATGATGGGTATCACAGCTGGTATGCTTAATGGAACTATAGTACCATTAATCGCTGGTTCTGCTACTTTAGGATTTGGTGTTGATGAACTTATGGATATCATAGTTAAGTACATGCCAGCTCCAAATGATGAAAGAGCGAATGTTGGATTTAGAGTTGAAGAAGGTGAAGCTCGTAAAGTAGATGTTAATGAACCGCTATCAGCAGTTGTATTTAAGACTATAGTAGATCCATTCGTTGGAAAGATTTCTATATTTAAGGTAGTTTCTGGTAAAGTTACTAAAGATACAGAAATATATAACTCAAGTAAAGAAATTACTGAAAAAGCAGCGGGGTTATTTTACCTAAGAGGAAAGACACAAATCGAAGCTCAAGAAGTTGTTGCTGGAGATATTGGTGCATTTTCTAAATTAGAACAAACACAAACGGGAGATACTATCTCTACTAAGGCTAACCCTATTAAGTATAAGAGAATTAAATATCCACAAGCAGCTCTTAAATTTGCTATATCACCTCAAACTAAAAATGATGAGGATAAGATAGGTCATGCTCTTCAAAGATTGCAAGAAGAAGACCCAACATTTACTAGTGAAAGAAATCCAGAAACAAGACAATTAACTATTTCTGGTATAGGTAATGTTCAATTACAAGTGGTACTTGATAAATTGGTAAATAGCTTTGGTGTTAAGACTGATATCATTCCACTAAGAATTCCTTATAGAGAAACTATTAAAGGTAGATCTGATGTTCAAGGAAGACATAAAAAACAATCTGGTGGGGCTGGACAATTTGGTGATGTATTTATAAGATTTGAGCCTATCGAAGATGGTTTTGAATTTGCTGAAGAAGTATTTGGTGGAGCTGTTCCTAAAAACTATTTCCCAGCAGTTGAAAAAGGATTACAAGAATCAATGGATAAAGGAGTATTAGCTGGCTATCCAGTAGTAGGTATCAAAGCGACACTTTACGATGGATCGTATCACCCAGTTGACTCAAACGAAATGGCATTTAAGATAGCCGCTTCCCTAGCATTTAAGAAAGGTGTTGAGCAAGCACAACCAATCTTGCTTGAACCAGTTATGAAACTTGTTACTACTATTCCTGAAGATTACATGGGTGATGTTATGGGAGATATTAACAAGAAGAGAGGTCGTATATTAGGTATGGAACCTCAAGAAGATGGTACACAACAAATCATAGCAGAAGCTCCATATTCAGAATTATTTGAATATGCTATAGATCTTAGATCTATGACTCAAGGTAGAGGAGAGTTTAGCATGGAATTTGTTAGATATGAAGAAGTTCCTTCTATGTATGCAGATAAGATTATCGAAGCAGCAAAGAAAGAAGACTAGTATCAATTAAATAAAGAGTATAAAGATAGTGTGACAACAGGAGCACTATCTTTTTCTTATTGAATTTGGAGGATTTATGGATAATAAAAGAGTAGAAGAGATAAGACAAAATTTTAAGAAGCATCCATTTCTTAGCTTGATTGGAGCAGATTTAGTTGATGTAGAAGATGGTAACGTAACTTTAGAGTTGACTAAGAAAAAAGAACTAACACAAATGTTTGGATATATTCATGGTGGAGTATTGGCTAGTATATGTGACTCAGCTTGCTGTAATGCCGCTGCCACTACTTTAAGCAGTGGTTGGCATGTAGTAACTGTCGACTTAAATATTAGTTATTTTAGACCAGCTAACTCAAAGGGAATCAAAGCTTATGCCAAAGTTCTTAAAACTGGCAAGAACTTAGTATTTTGTGAAGCAGAGATATTTGACATAGAAGACAATAAACTCTTATGTAAAGGAATAGTTACTGTTAAGCCAGTTGAAATTTAGGGATATGATACAATATTATCGGATTTTCTACATCAGATTTTGAGTTTTCAATTCTTGATGTAGGTGTGCGGACAACACATACATCAGGATTAGAGATTTGGATTTTCTGATGTAGGTTTTTCAAAAAAAAATACATCAGATTTCTTTGTTTATTAAATTTGATGTATGGATTATGCTTGGATTTGCAAAAAAACTACATCAGATTTTGAATTTTTAAATCCTGATGTAGTTAGTTCAGACTACCATACATCAGAAAAGCAAAAACGTGATTTCTGATGTATTAAAATAGCTTAAATTTCTTCTTGTAAATAAGTGTATGAGTTTTAATGGCATCTTTTTCTTCCAAGTCATTATATCTTTTTACAGTGACCTTAGTTTCTGGATTAGAAAAAGCTTTTGCAATTGATTTTATACTAGAAAGATGATTTTCTTGTTTACTATCAATTATGATATCTAAATCATATGTGTCATCAAACCAAATCTTTGAGATATCTTCATGTCCTAAAGCATATTGTTTGATTGATTCAACAATATGCGATGAATTCATCGAGGAAGAATCATCAATTTCTCTCTCATACAGTTCTTTCATATAATCTTTTGTTATTAGTACATGGTCAAGATATGGATTTAGGATAAATCCAGCTATCTGATCTGTATTTTTGATTAAATCATAATATTCCATAAATCCTATTTCTAGGAAATTTCTCTTTTTGTCATCATAGGATTTCCAAGTTTTTAATTTTTCTAAATCACTAAAAACTACAGTATAGGTAAGGTTTGTATCGTCATCATGGATGGCTCCAAAAGTGATGTTTGAACTAGGTGCTAGTCCTGATTCACTGGAGTATTCAAAATCGTCTGATTCAAAAGGGCAAAGGAAAATTGAGTTTTTGACCATTTCACAGAAAATCTCATCCATAGTGGCATCAAACTTTTTATCATCGCCTAAAGATAAGATTCTAGTAGCTAAAAGTTCGTTGAGTTTATTGTTTGTACTTGGATCTTTTGGACTAATATTCATGTTTCCTCCTATAACCTTAAATCTTTTCTATCATATACGATAAGTCCTATGATAAGTGAGATTAATGAGATTAGCATTCCGACGCCAATTAAGGCAAGCTCAATTGAACCATCATTTATGATTGTAGCAGCTTCTGTATATGCGAAAGGCGTTAGCCATCTTGCAGGTTCAAGTATATCTGTAATGTTTATTGCTATATTAAGAAAATATAGTATTAATGCTATACCTAAGCCTAGTCCAAAGGAGTTTGTACCTGAAAAAGCTGAGACCATGATGCAAATACTCGCTATTTGTATATTCATAATAAATGCTGTTAGATGAAGTAATGATAACTTCTCAAAATCTACAGATTCTCCGATTACTTTAAATGATAGTATCCCTACTAAAAATAGTATGATATGTAGTAACAGTATTTGTGCAAAAATGGCTAATACTTTTTCTAAGTATACTTTTTTACGTGATATGGGATGAGAGTATAAAAACTCCGCTGTCTCATTTCCTTCTTCTTTGGAAAGTACTTGTATGGCAATTAATGCCGCAAATAAGGAAGTTCCTATTAGTAGTATATTACCTGCTTCTATAGCATAAAATCCAATGGATGTTGAAAAGTCTAGCTTATCTAGGCTAAATGCTTTAGTAAAAGCCCCCATATTTGAAAATGAATCGCTTAGGTTTTTCATATCCGTTTGCATTTGAGGATACATCACCATCATTAGTAAGATAAAGGCTGAAAGTATGATAGCCCATATCATGAAACTCTTTTTAGATATCCTAAGTTCATGGCTAAATATTGGCATTTTTTTCCTCCTTTGAGTAGTAGTGTAGAAACACTTCTTCTAGATCCGGTTCAGTGATATTTAGGTCTTCGATTTTTAGCTTTGATAAAGTAGCTATTAAAGCATTAATATCTCCAGTATATAGAAAAGAAACATTGTTATCACCAGTTACGAGATCTTTTACTCCATCACTAAAGTTGATGTGGTCAATACCAGAAATCTTAATTCGTTTTGGCATTGAGTCTTTAAGCTCTTGTATATCTGCAGTAGAGATTATTTGTCCTTTACGAATAATCGCTGCTTTATTGCATTTATGTTGAACTTCATCAAGAACATGAGAAGAAAGAAATACAGTGCTACCTTCAAGTACAAGTTCATCTATGATATTCCAAAATTCCTTTTGCATAAGTGGGTCTAATCCGCTTGTTGGTTCATCTAAGATAAGTAGTTTTGGCTTGTGAAATACAGCTAGGACAATATTGAGCTTTTTCTTGTTTCCTAGCGACAATTCTCTTATCTTTTTGTTCTCATCAATCTCTAATCTTTCGACTAGTAGTCGGATATAATTTCTATCTACATTTTTTCTTAGTTTAGAAGAAAGTTCTATAGTTTGTTTGACTGTAAGGTCTTTGTAAAAATTACTCTGCGATTGCATATAGCCAATATTTGCTAGTATATCTAGATGATTATCATCTATATCATGGCCTAATACTTTTGCAGATCCTGATGTCTTTTTAATAAAACCTAGAAGAAGACGAATAGTAGTTGATTTACCAGCGCCATTTGGCCCTATAAATCCAAATATATCGCCCTTATTAACTTCCAGGTTTACATTTTTAATGCCAAGATGTTTTCCATAGTACTTGGTCAAGTCACTAATTTGAATAACTGCATCCATAGTTACCTCAAATCAAAAGATATAGAACCATCTGGCATTAGAAAACAAGGAATGCCAATTAAACCTAATTCCTTAATCTCTTTGAACTCTTCTCTAGTATCTCGTAATTTTAGAAATTCTCTCATATTATTAGTGTTTTGTGTTATATCTACATATTTGTGTTCAATCTTAAGCTTATCAAGTATCTTTGTAGCTCGAACACAATCTGGACAAATTTGAGTGCCGTAATAAATCATAATACCTTCCATATTAAACCTCCGTATCGTTGTTAGTTGTATCGTCATTAATAGTAGTAGTAGATCTTCCACTTAGTAATGACCAAATTATTTTTATTGGAACTACTAAAAACCCTCCTATGATGGCTCCTACAGGACCAAATGCTATGGTAGATATACCTGTTACTGTAAAAGTCAGTAATGGAGATACTCCTACACTTTTTCCTATTATTAGTGGTTCTCCAACAAATCTTATCACTACGAGTATAACATATAAAACAGCTAGATACGCACCGGTTTGTACCATTCCTGTGGCTGCTTTAATGATAGCCCAAGGAAGAAGTATCATCCCTGAACCTAGTACTGGTATGATGTCAAATACCGATATTAAGAAAGCTTTAAGCCCCCAATAGTTTATGCCAATTAAATAAAGCCCTATGCATAGGACTAGGAAATTGATTAGCATTATGGTTAATAAGCCCTTAATATATTTTTTTATTCCTTGAAATGTCTGTCTTAATAATTCTTTTATATCCATTTATTCACATCCTTCAGGGATTTTATACCCGATGAGGTTGAGTTTATTCAGATGTACTTTACAAAGATGGTCAGAAATGGTAAAATTAATGTACTCTGAAAGGAGTATTTTTTATAATTGTAAAAGTCAAAGATGGACAAAGAGGTGGATTATGGGACTGACATCACAAATAGAAAAATTTTTACTAGATATGCTAGATTTGGACAAAAGAGGTTTTATCGAAATCGGGAGAAATGACCTTGCTGAAAGATTTAGCTGTGCTCCATCTCAAATCAATTATGTGCTTTCTACAAGATTTAGTCCATACAAGGGATATTATGTAGAGAGTAGACGAGGTGGAAGAGGGTATATTAAGATTTACAAGATAGATATGACAGAAGATGAGTTGGTTAATGGCGTGCTAACAAATACGATTAAAGATGATATCACGCTAGATAAGGCAACACAAGTACTAGAAACATTGATAAGTGAAGATGTACTTAGTAAAAGAGAAGCTTTATTTATCTATCATGCCATTGATGATAATGGCTTGAGATTAGTAGATGTATCAAAGAGAAATGAAGTTAGAGCACAGATGTTTAAAAATGTACTTTTAGCTTTATTGAGAGATTAAGGGGGGACCTATGAAATGTTTTAACTGTGGCGATGAAGCTAATATGAAGGTCTTAGTTGTGATTAATGGCAAAGCACAAAAAGTTGATATTTGCCAAAAATGCTATAAAGAACAAATGGATGAGATGGTTGAACAAATGAGACAAAATGGCCAAGATTCAGAACAATTACAGAAATTCATGTTTAATTTATTTAAAGATAACAAAGAAGAATTTGAAAAATTACTAGGCGATGCATTTAATATGCCAGACCTAAATATAGATGATTTAGAGATTGAAGAGGTTACTTCTAATTTATTTAAGGGAAGCGAAGAGACTATAAACTTTAAGGACTTTCTAGAAAAAAATAGAGATATGGAGTATATCAACGATATGGATGATGAAGGTCCAAATATGGGCTGGAAGGAAATAAAATCTGATAGAGAAAATGAAGATAGAAGAAGAACTAGGATTCAAGCAGGGGCTAGATCCGAGATAACATTTATGAAAAATACTGTCGCTAGAAAAAGAAAACAATTAGATGATTATGTTAGAGCTGAAGATTATCTACAAGCGGCATCTATAAGAGATCAGATTAGAGATATGAATAAAGAGATTATGATATTGAAAGAAGTGGAGAAAGCAAATGAGAGATAATAACATATCACCATTTAGAAAATTAATAGATAGTATCACCAGTGAAGCGATAGCTCTTAAACATAAAGAAGTAGGTAGTGAGCATGTACTTTTGGGATTACTTAAAAGTGGAGGCATCGAATCTAAAGCTTTAAGTACAGCTGGTGCTAACTATGGATTAATTAGGGCAACTCTTTTAAAGACACATCCGACAGGAGAAGCGGGTGTCAAAATGCCGCAAATGACTGAAGAGTTTAAGCAACTTGTTGAAGATGTAAATATAGATATGAGAAAAAATAGAGATAGGGTGAATTTTCCTGTTTATATGCTAAAAAACTTTCTTTGGACAGATGGCTTAGGGATGGAGCTTTTAAGAGCTACAAATGTTAATCCTAAGGAGATAAACAATCTATTAGAGATTTATATGGCAGCAAATACAAATGTAGATGAACAATCTGAGACTCCAAATATAGATAAGTTTGGAGAAGACCTTACTAAGAAGGCTTTAACAAAAATCGATGGAGTTATTGGAAGAGAAAAAGAGATAGAAAGGATTATCCAAGTAATCACTAGAAGGACAAAAAACAATCCTGTATTGGTTGGCGAAGCTGGTGTTGGTAAGACAGCAATAGTAGAAGGTATAGCTAAGAAGATTGCTGAAGGAAATGTCCCAGATATCATGAGAGGTAAGAGAATCATATCTTTAGATATGACTAATATGGTAGCTGGTACTAAGTATCGTGGTGACTTTGAAAAGAGAATTACAGATACACTTAAGGAAGTCTCTAAACTTGATGATGTTATATTATTTATTGACGAGATTCATACTATTATTGGAGCAGGATCTAGTGAAGGTGGTCTTGATGCTTCAAATATCATGAAGCCATATCTATCAAAAGGTGAGCTTAAAGTAATAGGAGCTACTACTATAGGTGAGTATAGGCAATATATTGAGAAAGAGCCAGCATTAGAAAGAAGGATGCAGCCAATATTTATAGAAGAACCGACGGTGGAAGAAACTATAGATATCATAAAAGGGATTAGAAGTAAGTATGAGGCATTTCACAGGGTGAGAATATCTGATGAAGTTATTGAAGAAACTGTTAAGCTATCTGATAGATATCTTATTGATAGATTCCTACCTGATAAGGCGATAGATGTCATAGATGAAGCTTCATCGAAACTAAAAGTAAATACTTATAAGATACCAGAAGAGGTGCTTAAGTTAACTAAGACTATTGATGAACTTCAAGAAAAGAAAATAGTGGCAGTTAATACTCAAAACTTTGAGGAAGCGGCATTTTTAAGGGATAGGATAATAGAAAATGAATCTAGACTAATGGAGATAAAAGAGGTGTTTGATGGCGATACAAACTATGATGCTTCTATCGATGTTGAAAGAATTAGAGATATAGTTTCCGAGTGGTCTAAAGTTCCTGTAACTCAAATGACTCAAGAAGAATCAGAAAAATATAGAGATTTACAAAAAAGATTAAAAGAATATGTCATAGGTCAAGACTACGCAGTAGATCAAGTATCTAAAGCTATTAAGCGCGCCAGAGTTGGTCTTAAAGGTAAAGACAAGCCGGTAGGAAGCTTTATATTTGTAGGGCCTACAGGTGTTGGTAAGACTTATCTAGCAAAATCAATCGCAAATGAACTATTTGGCAGCGAAGATGATTTGATTCGTTTGGACATGAGTGAATACATGGAAAAGCATACTGTATCAAAATTGATTGGTTCTCCTCCAGGATATGTAGGTTATGAAGAGGGCGGACAATTAACGGACGCAGTTAGATCTAAACCGTATTCAGTAATCCTATTTGATGAGATTGAAAAAGCGCATCCAGACGTATTCAATATTCTTCTTCATATACTTGATGAAGGTAGATTAACTGATAGTCAGGGAACGGAAGTTGATTTTAAAAATACTATTATAATACTGACTTCAAATGCAGGCGCATCAAAATTATCAATGCAAAGAAAAGTTGGTTTCTCAAATGCTGGAAATCAAGCAGCAGATGATTTTGAATATATAAAAGAGACGGTAAATGAAGAACTAAAGAATCTATTTAAGCCAGAATTCTTAAACCGTTTAGATGATATTATCGTATTTAATAGATTAAACAAGGAAGATATTAAAGAAGTGGTATCATTAGAACTTGATGATTTACTAGATAGGATTGAAGATATCGGATATGATGCAAAATACACTGATAAAGTGGTTGATTATATCGCTGAAAAGGGATATGACGAAAACTATGGAGCACGTCCATTAAAGAGAGCTATAAAGACTTATATAGAAGACTTATTAGCACTTGATATCCTTGATGAAAAAATCAAGAAAACTGATAGGATAACTATCGGCATGAGAAATGGCGAGATAAATATAACTACTAGAGCAAGTAAATAGTAAGCTTTAAGATATCTGTTAGGTGTATCACTTAACAGATATTTTTTGTAATGTGACAATATTTAAGTTGTCATTAATTTCTTAGGCAAATCCTGTATAATAGGTATAAGAGATAAATAAAGGAGTAGCTATGGCAACCAAAACAATATATGTATGTACAAATTGTCATGAAAAGCATATCGCTTGGTCAGGCAAATGCCCAAGCTGTGGTTCATGGAATAGTCTTGAGGAGATGGAAGTAGAGAAAAAACCTCAAAAAGCCAAATCAGACAATTTGAATTTAATAACTAATAGAACTAAAAAACTTAAGGAAGTAAATATTGACTCATCGACAAGAATCATTACAGGAATTGAAGAATTTGATAGGACCATAGGTGGTGGTCTTGTTAGAGATAGTGTAAGTATACTTACGGCTAGACCGGGAGTTGGTAAGTCAACCCTTCTTTTAGAATTAGCAGATCAGCTTGCAAAAAAAGGTATAAAGATTATGTATATCGCAGGCGAAGAATCAGAATCTCAAATAAAACAAAGAGCTCTAAGAATTATGGATGATATATCTGAGAATATCTACATCATCTCAACTAATTCAATGGATATAGCTCTATCTGAAATGGAAAAGATTGACCCACAAGTGGTTTTTCTTGATTCAATCCAAACAGTATATTTATCAGAATATACTCAAAGAGCTGGTTCTCCTACTCAAACCATTGAGTGTGCCAATGCATTTGTAAATGCCTGTAAAAATCCAATGAAACCAAAAGCAGGAATCATGATAGGACATATGACAAAACAAGATACCCTAGCAGGCTTGATGACTTTAGAACATTTGGTTGATACAGTAATGTATCTTGAGGGTGAGTCGGACACACCGCTTCGAGTGTTAAGAACTACAAAAAACCGTTTTGGCTATACTGGTGAGATTGGGCTATTTAGTATGTCTGAAGAGGGCCTAAAGCAAGTGACAAATCCATCTGAATATTTCTTAACGTCAAGAGATAAGCCTGTAGAAGGTTCAGCTCTTTCTGTTATTAAAGAAGGAAGCAGGATACTGACAGTAGAAGTAGAGTCCCTAGTCTCGCAAAGTTTTACCCCATATCCTATAAGAATTGGTGATAGTATTAAAAAGGACCAACTAAATACACTAATCTCAATTCTTGAACAAAGAGCAGGCATCAACTTATATGACAAAAACGTAATCCTTAAGACTACAGGAGGATTAAGGCTCAATGAACAATCGGTAAACCTATCGATTATGATGAGTATAGTATCTTCAGTGCTTAAAGTTGGAATATCACCAAAGACAGTATTCATAGCAGAAGTTGGGCTTACAGGAGAACTTAAAAGAGTACCGCAAATTGAAAATCGTATAGCAGAACTTGATAGAATGGGATTTGAGAAAGTCTATATCGCCAAAGGTAGTAGAAATACAAAAGGACTTAAAAACATCCAGGTTATCGAATTCGATAATATCAACCAAGTAATAAAGGATTTGTTTTAATGTGAAATGAAAGTGGCCTTCGGCCACTTTTCTTTTTGAAAGAAGCTTTCATAAGCAAGCTAATATACATGTGGTCCTAAGAACTCTGTGTTTTTAACGAAACTCTTAGGACTAGTGTAAAGCGACCCAAAGGTCGCCTTCAAAAAGAAGGGTTCGACTTTGTCGAACCCCTCCGCCTCCCTTTAATACTTTTCGAGATAAATTTTTCGAAGCCTCCGCAAGGGATGAGGCGACGATTAGATATAAAAAGTTCGCTGCTTAACATGTAAACAGCGAACTTTTTGTTATCTAACAAGCCTCGCCCTGAGGACCAGCTCTCGAAAAATTTACTCTCGAAAAGCCCTTTTCAACGTTCTCAAATAGTTTTTTCTTTCATCACTCATTTGCCTAGATTCAATAGCTTTTTGAATGGCTTTATTGTGTGTCCATTTATCAAGATAGTTGTTTTTTAGATATGGTAAAGCTAGTTCGTATCGATGTACTAAAGCCATACTTAAATACCATGCCACCATCATTTGAATATAATATCTGTCGTCATTTCTATCTAGGACTAGTTTGATATGTTTTGATACATCAAAGTTATCATTTTTAAGATAATGTCTTAGTAATAGAACCATAGCAAATCTTCTAGTGTATAGATGTGCGCTATCTATCCAGATGTAGATTTCTTCTAAAAGTTCAGTCAAATACTTTTTAAGTATGGGTGGATTAAATGTATCAGAAAGAGCCCAGTTATCGATATATGGTAGCATTTGATTTATCATTTTGATACATAAGTTATAGTCTTTTATGTTTTCTATGATAAATAATTTAAGCATCGTTTCTTCTAAAAATTCCGGATTTGGTTTTGAGACAAAGTCCATTGCATCATGTTCGTTGTTTTTGTAGATTTCTTTGGCAAATTTTCTAAGGACTGGATTTTTAATGCCAAGTATGGATTTCTTATCGATAGTTGGTATTAACTTGGCTATAAATTCTTTATGCTTTTCATCTTTCATGCTAATTAGTTGATCTTTAATATTCATATGCACCTCATTTTACAAAAAAATTACTTCTTCTTTTTATTATATCGTAGTTATTTGATAATATATAGGTATGAGAAATTTAGGAGGGTGAAATGATTTGTAAGACTATAAATTTAAGTGATGATGGAGTTGCTAGATTAGATGTATTGGCGATGCCAATTTATGAACCAAAAAGTAGGATGTGGCAGTCTAATGAAAGACCGGTAGCTGTAATCGTACCTGGTGGTTCTTATTTATATTGTTCTGATAGGGAGAGATTACCTATTGCTTTGAAGTTTTTAGCAGAGGGATATCAAGTTTTTATGCTAAATTATCATGTAGGTAATGAATCGGATTATCCTATTCCTTTTAGGGATTTAGCAAAAGCGATAAAACATATCAAAGATAATAGCATTGAGTATGCTATAGATAGTGGGGATATAACGGTTATTGGATTTTCAGCAGGAGGACATTTGGCTGGAACGTATGGTGCCCTTACAAAAAATGAGAGGTTTCAAAAGGATATGGGTATGACTTATGAAGATTTAAAAATTCATCAAATGGTACTTGGATATCCAGCGATCAATCTTAAACCGATAGCTGAGGCGATTCAGCATTATAAGGCTTTTGATATAGTGGGTAAGTTATTTACTACTTATGATGAGATCAAAGACGGTTTGGCGCAGGCGCATAAGGAAATGCCTAAGACATTTGTATTTCACTCTTTAGATGATAATACAGTACCTGCTAGCCATGTGATAGAATATGTAAATCATCTAGTAAAGCTTGGATGTGATGTTGAATTTCACCTATTTAATGAAGGTGGGCATGGATATTCGACAGGCGATAGATTGTCTAATCTAGATGATGGCATATTTCCTACTAGAGCAAAAGCGTGGCTAGAACTATGCTTTGCTTGGTTAGAAACTATTAGGAGGAAGGATGATTAAGTTTCTAAAATCCGTAATTATTGCTTCGTTGGGGGCTTTTGGTGGGCCTGAAGCGCATTATGGAATTTTTCTACAAGAGTTTGTAGATAGGAAAAAATATGTAAATGATGAGGAGATGCTTGAGCTAATAGCGTTATGTAATTTATTGCCTGGACCAAGCTCTACTCAAACTATAACGGCCATTGGTTATAAGGTCGGTGGACGAAAATTAGCTATTTATACTTTATTAACATGGGCGATACCAGCTATACTTGCGATGACGGGACTATCATTTTTAAGCAATTTTTTAGTATCTAGAAATATATCACTTGATTTTCTAGAAAATATGATTCCGATGGCGATTGGTTTTATCGCAGTAGCAAGTTATAAGCTAACAAAAAAGGTAATAGATGGAAAGTTTACACTTATACTTACTTTGATTAGTGCGGTAGTAGTATTTTTCTACTCAAAAGCATTTGTATTTCCAGTTTTACTAATCCTTGGAGCTATAGCTGCTATGGTTTATTATAAGGTAGATGGTATTGATTGGAAAACATTTAAGCCTAAAGATTTAAAACTATTATTTGTATTCTTAGCACTAATACCAATAGCTTTTTTAGCTAAATATTCAGATATTAGACTAATATCACTTTTTGGGACATTTTTCATTTATGGACTACTTGTATTTGGTGGTGGAAATGTTTTGATCCCATATATGATATCTGATATGGTGGAAAGCTTTAAGTATCTGAGTGAGGTCGAGTTTTTCTCAGGATATAGTATAGTTCAAGCTATGCCTGGACCGATGTTTAGCTTTAGTGGTTATGTTGGAGCCATGGGTATGAGAGACTATTCATGGATAGAACAATTACTTGGTGGGCTAATATCAGGATTGAGTATCTTTTTACCAGGAGTTATTTTGATATTTATTTTCTATCCAATTTGGGCAGACATAAGAAAACAAGAAGGTGTATCTACACTGGTAAAAGGTGTAAATGCTGTAGCGAATGGATTGATATTAGGTACATTTATCAAATTAGTAATTGGTATGCAATTCAATATCATTACCATTGGTATCTTAATATTTACTATAGTAATGCTTCTTATTAAGAAGATTCCGGTACCTTTAATCATGCTATCAGTATTAGCATTTAGCTATTTTATTAGTATTATTTAGGTTAAATGTATTAAATATGCATTAATATCAGCTCTTATTTTATTAAAAAATATTAATAAAGCGAAGATTTTGAGATTTAAATCTGTTAAAATTTGCTACTTTGACAAAAATCACTATAATTAAAATTACACCACGTGATATGGTGTCCCAATATACCTTTATTGGTGTCAAAATGCTAGGGAAAAGTCGGTATGCCGACTTTTTCTGTTTTTAAATGTTTTTTTTAGTCCGAATTTTAGAACATTTCATTTACAAAAAAATGTTTTCAAAAGATGAAATACATATGCATTTATGATAATATAATTGATAGGAAGTTTTTTTTAACGTTTAGGGATAACGTTATCAAAATTAGGAGGGAGAAAAAGTTATGGAGAAGAATAAATTATTGGACTCTGACTTTCATGTTTATAACTTTAGTACTTATGTGGTGGGTTTACATCATTTTAATGAGGATGGAGAAAATAGATATCAGATTATTTCTGATTATTTGAATTCTTGTGTGAACCCAAAGTTTAAGTATTCTGGTTATTCGGATGAAGATATGATAGCTGATGGTTTTTATTTTGGTGAAAAAATATATGAGTATTCATACTCAGAGATTAGCACTATAAAATTGATAGTAGAGAAGGACAATAAATTCGACAAAAACCCAATAAAGGTTTATCATAATACTGTCAAAGACTTGGGATATATACCAAGCATACATAAAGACAAGGTTAATGATATATTAGAAAACTATACAATTGTTTATTTAGAATTAGAGATTACGGGTGGTAAGTTCAAAAACGTAGAAAATGGAGTTATCGTAAAAGGGGAGACTTCATTGGGGTTGAATGTTAATATATTCTATTCATAAATAATTTGGTTTAGTCGAGTTGGGAGATGATTTAATGTGGTGGATAATAGGTGGGATAGTAGTACTGCTGATAGCTTTTATAGCATTTAGTATTCATCCTTCGTCACTATATAAGTTTGTATTAGATACAAAAAGTTTTGTATACATGCCAGCTATAGCGGAAAAGGGATTAAAGACAGACTTATTGCCAATTGATATCACTGGATATACTGGTGATAATTCGGTAGGAGCGTGGTTTAATAGTAAGGCTACTAGCCATTATTTGGAAGTAGATGGCTTAAGGCTTCATGCCTACGAACTTAAACACAAGGAAGATGTTAGGGATTATATCGTTCTTTGTCATGGCTATGGTTTTGGAGCAGAGATGATGCGTAATTTCGCATTAAAACTTTATGATTTAGGATATAATATTTTGCTTCCAGAAGCTAGAGCACATGGGAAAAGTGAAGGTAGATATATTGGCATGGGTTGGATCGAAAGATATGATGTCATAAAGTGGATCGAATATCTGATAGATGATAATAACCCATCAAATATTGGGTTATTTGGAGTTTCCATGGGAGCTTCTACAGCACTCAATGTAACTGGTGAAAAGATACCAGATGTTGTTAAGGCTTGTGTAGCGGACTGTGGATATACGAGCGTATCTAGTGAGTTTGAAGAACAATTAAAGCAATTATTCAAACTTCCTAAAGAACCATTTTTAACTATGGCTTCTAAGATTAATGAAGAGTATTTGGGGTTTGAATTTGATGAAGCTGATACAGTAGCGCAAGTGCAAAAATCTAGTACACCTACTTTATTTATCCATGGTGATATGGATAAATTTGTTCCTTTTGAGATGTTGGATATCTTGTATGATAATGCTAATTGTGAAAAAGAAAAATTAGTTGTCCATGGAGCTATTCATGGTATGAGTTCGGATGTTGAACCTGAGTTATATTGGAATAAGGTGTCGGATTTTTATAGGAAGCATTTTACAAGATAGATGATTTTGTTATGTTTCAGGGGCTGTTGAATTAGTCCCTGTTTTATTTTAAAGATTATAATTGTTCAAATCATGGTATATATAAAGATATTCAAGGAGGGTAATATGAAAGAAGATATGAAAAACTTATTTGAAAAATCGATGCTATTTGGACTTGGTGTTTTTGATGCATCAAAGGAAACGGTTGAAGGATTTGTTGATGATATGCTTAGCAGAGGCAAGATTCAAAAACAAGAAGCGGAGAACCTTCGTACAGAGCTTAAGGCTAAAAGAGAAGAAGAAAAAGTTGAGATGGAGCAAGTTTTTGAATTGAAAGTGACAGAAGCTCTATTATCTAGACTTGAGACAGACAGTGAATATAGGGCAAAAGTTAGAGCTTTATTAGAAAAAGAATAAGATATACAGATGAAAACAAAGAACTACACGTCCAGATATTTTGAGATAATCAAGGTATTTGGACGTAATGGTATACTCAAGAAAATTAGAAAAATTCAGTCTACAAAGACTGACGAGGGGGCTATCTTCTCCGATGAGAAGTTAAATCATGAGCTAGGAGAATCGCTTAGACTTTCTTTTGAGCAGTTGGGGCCAACCTTTGTTAAACTCGGCCAAATGCTATCTACAAGAGCGGATATATTCCCCAATGCTATGATAGAAGAACTTGAAAAACTTCAAGATAATGTGCCTGCTTTTGAAAGCGAAAAAGCGATTGAGATAATTGAAGAATCGCTAGAAAGGCCTTTAAGCGAGATATTTTTAAGCTTTGAAAAAAATCCAATAGCTCAAGGGTCCATCGCTCAGGTACATACTGGAAGATTAAAAAGCGGCGAAAAGGTCGCTATAAAGATACAAAGACCTGATATAAAAAATTTGATAAGGCTTGATATAAGCATTATTGAGTCGATTGTAGCTAGGATAGAAGGACATATAAAGATAAACAAGATCGTAAATCTTAGAGATATAGTTGATGAGTTTAAATCTCAAATTGAAAATGAGATGAACTTTGAAAAGGAAGCTAAAAATATTATTAGGTTTGCTCAAGAAAATTATGATGATAAATATGTTCGTGCACCTTTAGTTTATGATGAGTATACACATGAAAAAGTATTAGTTATGGAATTTTTGGGAGGAAAACCTCTAAAGAATTTGACTGATGAGCAAATACTTAGAAATGGAAAAGAACTTGCAAATCGTTTGATTTATTCATTTTCAAATCAGGTTTTTAAGCATGGATATTTTCATGCAGATCCACATCCAGGAAATATATTAATTGATGGAGATTTACAGATTAATATTATCGACTTTGGTATTGTTGGTAACTTGAGTGATAAGAAAAAGTACACCCTATTAAAGTTATTTTTAGGTATAAGCTTAAATTCAACAAGGATAATAATTGCCTCCATCATTGAACTAGGTGCATTATCTCCAAGTGTAAATACATACAAATTGGAAAAAGAACTTCAGTTATTTTTAGATAGATATATGAAGATATCTCTTAGAGAAATTAAGCTAGCAAGCTTATTTGAAGAATTTATTGAGCTATTGTTAAGATACGAAATCAGAATTGACAAATCGCTTACTATGCTAGGTAAGACAATCATGATATTAGAAGGAGTCATTGAGAACTTATATAAAGAATCATCCTTCCTAGAGCTATCCAAACCAATCGCCTTGAAGTTATTTAAGAACTTTATTTCGTTTGATTATGTCAAACAATACTTCTTAGATTCATCTGTAGATGCCATTGAATTATTTACTACTGCACCTAAAGCCATACTAGATTTTTCTAGAAAGATGGAAGAAAGTGGATTTAAGTTCAATATCTCACACACGCAAGATCAAAGAAGCATTGATGTTGCTAAGAAAAAAGTTAGACAAAATCAAAGACATATTTTATTAGCGTTATCATTGATAAGTTTTCTAGTTTCATTTATTATATTGAGTGTAGTTCAAAACGTGGGATACGAATCCATATGGCAGGCTATAGCGATTATTAGTGGAGTGCTATCAGCTATATTGGGTATTATCTCATTTGTAGATTATATTAAGGATAAGGATTAAGGTGAAATGATGAAAAAATTAATGGCATTACTTTTAGTTTTGATTTTAGTATTGGCTGCTTGTGGTGGCAAAGATACTGGTACAAATAATACTGATACTAATGGCACTGGTAAAAACGAAGAAGCAACAAGTGTTGATGAGAACAAAACTGAAAATACTGAAAATAATGATAATAAAGTGGAGGAAAAGATGGTGTTGAATCAAATCGATGGATATAAAGAAGGCAATGTTAAAGTGACTATGAAAACTAATATGGGAGATATTAAGTTTATCTTATTCCCAGATGTAGCTCCTAAGGCTGTAGAAAATTTTACTACACATGCTAAAAATGGATATTATGATGGAGTTATATTTCACAGGGTTATAAAAGATTTTATGATTCAAGGTGGAGATCCACAAGGAACTGGTATGGGTGGAGAGTCTGTATTTGGCCAACCTTTTGAAGATGAATTTAGCATAGGTCATAGAAACTTCTATGGTGCATTATCTATGGCAAATGCAGGTCCTAGAACTAATGGTTCTCAATTCTTTATAGTAACAAATAAAGAAGTTCCAGCTCAAATCATTGGACAAATGAAAGAAGTAGGTGCTGAAGGTGGCTATCCGACTGAAGTAATCGAAGCTTATGAGAAAAATGGTGGAGCTTATTGGTTAGATGGAAAGCATACTGTTTTTGGGCAGGTTGTTGAAGGTATGGATGTAGTTGAAAAAATCCAAGCTGTAGAAACTGGCGCAAATGATAAACCAGTGGCTGATGTAGTTATTGAATCAATTTCTGTTGAACAATAATATAATCAGAAACTATTGAAATAGTTATTTATAATTGCTAAAATAATAAAGGGCCAAGCTCTCAGGAGCTTGGTTTTTTTGTATTTAAATATGAGGAGGAAAGATGAGTAAATTTGTATTTGTTACTGGTGGAGTTGTATCGGGTATTGGCAAAGGTATCGTGGCAACATCGCTAGGACGTTTATTAAAGAATAGAGGCTTAAAGGTTTTTTTACAAAAGTTTGATCCATACATAAATGTTGATCCAGGGACTATGTCACCATATCAGCATGGCGAGGTTTTCGTAACAAAAGATGGAGCGGAGACTGATTTAGATTTAGGACATTATGAAAGATTTATAGATGAAGATTTGACACAAAATGCAAATATTACTTCTGGAAGAGTTTACTTAAGCGTTATTAGCAAGGAGCGAAGAGGCGATTATCAAGGTGCGACAGTTCAAGTAGTTCCTCATATCACTGATGAAATTAAACAAAAAATTTATGATGCTGCTAATGAGTCTATGGCTGATGTAGTTATTACGGAGATTGGTGGTACGGTAGGTGATATTGAATCGCTTCCATTTTTAGAGGCAGTTAGACAATTTCACTCAGAACATGAAAGAGATGATGTTTTTATCATACATACTGCTTTGATACCGACTATTCCTGGTTCAAATGAGATGAAGACAAAACCTATCCAACACTCATATAAACAATTAATGTCGCTTGGATTAAAGCCAAATATGATAGTGACAAGATGTGATGAATCATTAAATGATGATGTCAAAAAGAAGATAGCGATGTTTTGTGATGTCAACGAAAAAGAGATTATTGAATCTCCAAACGTGGAAAACATTTACGAGCTTCCTCTGATTTTTAACGACCAAGGGCTCGATGATTATGTGTGTAAGAAATTATCTATGGATCTTCCAAAAGCTGATATGAGTGAATGGAAGGAAATGGTGGATAAACTTAAAAATCCAAAAGATAAAGTAAAGATAGCTTTAGTAGGAAAATATGTATCTCTTCATGATGCATATCTATCAGTAGTTGAATCATTAAAACACGCATGCTTGGATTTTAATTGTGATGTTGAGGTCAAATGGATTGATTCTGAAACAGTTAATGATGGTAATGCAAGAGATATACTTTCAGATGTTGATGGTATTTTGGTGCCAGGTGGTTTTGGACATAGAGGTATAGAAGGCAAGATATCTACTGCAAGATATGCTAGAGAAAACAATGTGCCTTATTTAGGTATTTGCTTAGGTATGCAAATAGCTTGTATTGAGATAGCTAGAAACATGGTTGGTTTATTGGATGCCGACAGCAGTGAGTGGAATCAAGACACGAAAAATCCTGTCATATCGCTTATGGAAGAACAAAATGGAGTAGTTAACCTTGGAGGTACATTGAGATTGGGTAACTATGACTGTGTGCTTAACGAAGGCTCTTTGGCTAAAAAGCTTTACGATTCTGATATGATAGTTGAAAGACATCGTCATAGATATGAATTCAATAATAAATATCGAGAAGATTTGGAAAAAGTTGGAGTAGAGTTTTCTGGACTATCTCCAGATAAGACTTTAGTTGAGATAATGGAGTATAAGAATCATCCGTATTTTATAGCTTCACAGTTTCATCCAGAATTTAAGTCAAGACCAAATCGCTCACATCCTCTGTTTAGAGGCTTGATAGAAAAATCGATCGAAATGAAAAAATAATTAAAAACGACTTATTTTATGAACGACCCCGAGAATTTGGGGGAGGTAGTTCATAAGTAAGTCGTTTTTTGGCTTACGCCATTAGAAATGCTCTAGGAGAGAGCTTAGCTATTAATATTGTCTTACAATCAATGACGATACACGCTTCCATAAGATAAATAGGAAGAAGATAGATAGTATCATTTCTGGTAACATATAACTTAGGTTATATGTGATAGAGTAGATCCAAGGGTTCATACCTTCAGGGGCATAATCCGCGAAGAAAATCACTCCTGAAAGCACATGTGCGATTGTCCTTAATAGATGTGCCAAAATAACTGCTGGCAAATATCCTTTAATGTCTTTGACATCTTTTGAAAAAGATAGACCAGATAATCCTATAAATGCAAATGGTAATGGATAGTCCAAAATCACTTGTACTGGATAGTAAATTTGTGGATCTATTAGTAACGAAACCACACCGTATAGTCCACCGATAACCATACCCCTCGGTGCTCCCCATCTTATTGAATATAAGATAATTGGAAACATCGATGCTAAAGTAATAGAGCCTCCTTGAGGCATCTTGCCTAGTTTAATAAAACTAAGTATTAATGATAAGGCGATTACTATGCCGCCTTCAACCATCATTTGTATATTGAAAAATTTGTTTTCGTTCATAATTCCTCCGAAAATTTTACCGATAATTTCAAAAAAAAATACGCCAAAAATGGCGTAATACCACTTTCCTCCGCTATAATTACATAGATCAGGTACAAGGGTCAGATTCGATCTTCTCAGCTAATGCTCCCCTAGTGAAACTATTGCTCTTTCGAGCTTATTTAGTTGTCTTTTTTAGTATACCATAAGTTATTGTGAAATGCACTATTTGATTTTCTTATCTATTCCATTTTTTGCGAAAAACTTGTAGATAAATGTAGCCAAAATAGAACATGCAACGGCTTGAATTGAGTTTCCGGGCACATTAACTATGGCTCCTGCGCCACCAAACATAATGCTTTCTGCGATAAAATATCCCAATACCATAGTAGCTGTAGAGATAATGGTTTTTACAAATATATTAGATTTATTTTTTGTAAGTAATCCAATTAATAGCCCTTCGATTCCTTTAACTACTAGAGTAAATGGCGCATACACAGTATATGTAAGTATTATGTCAGCTAGTGCAGATCCGATACCTCCTGCAAGTAGACCTGCTACTGGTCCAAAAATTATTCCCATTAGCATGATGATAACATCACCCAAATTAATGTAGCCATTATTTACGATCGCGGGAATAGGAAAAGCTATGGTCAATAATGTAGTCAAAGCAATACCCATAGAATATGTAACTAGTTTTTTTGTATCATTTTTCATCAAATCACCTCACGGTTTTTAGTATAGCATGGATATAGTAATTTTCAAGTAAAGTTTGATATACATAATTTCAACACATGAATTTCTATAATTAAAGATGTACAGAAAGTCTAATATTTAAATATATTGACATCTATTAGAACCTAGTATATAATAAAATATTTTTTATATGGTTGATTTTGGAGTATAATAGGTGTAGGAGGGATTTTATGTACAAAATTGGAGATAAGATAGTTTATTCAGTTCATGGAGCAGGTACCATCATAGATATTAAAGAAATTGAGATATTGGGCGAAGAAAAAAATTACTACATACTACAGTTGCCAATAAACAATATTCAAGTTTCTATTCCGGTTGATGAAGTTGATGAGGCGGTTATTCGACCAGTGATATCAGTTGATGAAGGAAAAAAAGTAAAAGAAATTTTGATGGCTGATAGTACGCAGATGTCAAAAAACTGGGGACAAAGATATAGAGAAAATTTAGAATCTATAAAAACTGGCGATATCTTTGAGATAGCTGAGATAGTAAGAAATCTTTCTGCACTTGATGTTAGTAAGGGTTTATCTGCATCAGAAAAGAAAATGTTAAATAATAGTAAGAGAATTTTAGTAAGCGAACTAGTTATTATTGGAGCTATGGAAAAAGAAGAAGCAGAGGATATGATAGATGAATTAATTACATTATAGGAGGTTTTATGATTAAAAACATAATAAGAATAATAATCTCAGGCCTTGCACTAAGTATTGGGTATGGCCTGATGTTATTATTGTTTGAGACAAATGTTCTTAACATATCAAATAATACTATAAAAATTGCCTTATGGGCTTTTGTTACTTTAGTATTTGGTCTAATAGGATATTTGGCATCAAACAAAATCACAAAAGGGATTTTATCACTACTAGATTCCATGGAAAAACTGCTGGTTAAACAACCGCCGATGGATATTGCATTTGGAGCTTTTGGACTTTTATTTGGACTTATTTTAGCTTATTTTATTAGTGCTCCGATCAGACAAGTCAACATTCCATTTCTTGGTGGCGTACTTGGTTTAATTTTGACCACAGTAATTTATATAGTATTGGGTTCGGTAGGATCAAGGTTGCTAATAAGATATAAAGAAGATATCCTAAATGCACTTCCTTTTAATGGAGAAAGAACATTTGAAAGGAATAAAAGAAGTGGTAGGACAATTAGAAAAGATAATAAAGAAATGAGTCAAGGGACTTCTAAGGTATTAGATACTTCAGTGATTATTGATGGAAGGATTGCTAGCATAGTAGACAGTGGATTTTTAGATGGTGTGCTTGTTATCCCAGAATTTGTTTTGGAAGAGCTTCAATATATTGCTGACTCTGCGGATGATCTTAAAAGAGAAAGAGGCAGAAGAGGCTTAGATATAGTTAAAGAGATTCAAAACTCTAAGAAAATCAAAGTAGTTATTACTGATGTTGATTATGAAGATATCAATGAAGTTGATATTAAGTTGCTTAAACTAACAAAGGATTTAGATGGAAAAGTAGTCACAAATGATTACAATCTAAATAAAGTGGCAGCTGTTCAAGGTATACCGGTGCTAAATATCAATGATTTAGCTAATGCAGTAAAGACTGTAGTGATACCTGGAGAGATGATGCACGTAAATATCATTAAAGAAGGAAAGGAAAAGAAACAAGGTCTAGCATATTTAGAAGATGGTACTATGATTGTTGTTGAAGATGCAAAATCTTTGATAGGTAAGGACATCACTGTTCAAGTAACAACTGTATTACAGACAGCAGCAGGGAAGATGATCTTCGCTAAACCAATAAATTAGGAGAGAAGTATGAAAAAGGGATTGAGAATAGGCGCGCTTATATTGGCGTTATTAATGGTGCTAGGTTTCTTTGTGACAAGCTTTGCAAGTGCTACAGAGCAATGGGACAAAGATGTATATGCATATGGTGCTGGCTTAGACGAACAAGAAATCGAACAAACAGCTAAATTACTAGGAATCACAAATATGGATTCTGTAAATAAAGTAATAGTAAATTCACAGGATTTGTTCAAATATGTAAAAGAAGAATCAAGCGATAGCGGTATGATTTCTTCAATTTTTGCAAAGAAGACTTCCGAAGGAAGTGGCACGGAAGTAATCATAACTACACCTAAAAATATCACTCATGTATCTGA
This sequence comes from Tissierellia bacterium, assembly GCA_012728755.1. GTDB lineage: Bacteria > Bacillota > Clostridia > Tissierellales > Peptoniphilaceae > JAAYEL01. Next base: position 30,534 of record JAAYEL010000031.1, read on the forward strand.
ATTAGAGTATACAAATGCAGCTCTTACTGCAGGTGTAAGCGACGCTAAGATCTATGTAGGTGCTATTAGACCAGTAACTGGTACATCTGCTTTAACGGGAGTTTATAAAGCTTTTGAATTAAATGGAGAGACTCTAGATGAGCAAAGAGTAGAGGTGGCTAATGAAGAATTAGAAACTGTTAACGCGATAGTTCAAGAACATAAAGACGATGAGAATTTTACGGTTGAACAGATAAATAATGTTGTAGTTTATGTTAAAGAGGCTTTGATAACAAATAAGGAAAAGACAGATGAAAAAGCTACAGAAGGAACTATAAGAAATATTATCAATGAAGGAATTCAAAAGTATGAACTTAATAACATCATAACTCAAGTAAACATTGACAAATTGGTAGTATATTTCCAAAATTTCCAAAATTCATCAGCTATTGACTCAGAAGAATTGAAAGATCAATTATCTAAATGGGGCAATACTCTTAGAGAAAAAGCAGGAGAATTGACTGAAAAAGCTAAAGACTTAGCTAATGATGCTAAGGATTATGTAAATAGCGAAGAGGCACAGGGATTATTTAGTAGGATATTACAATTCTTAGGAGATATATTTACAAGAATTGGAGATTTTTTCAAGGGATTGGTTAAATAGATTTACTTAATGAGCTTATAATTTTTGCATATTATTACTTTGTGTTATAATTGTAAGCAGTTTATTTATGATTTAAGAGGTATATATGGTAAAGATTAGATTATTTTCAGACAGTAGTTTAGATTTACCTGCAGATTTACCTGAAAAAACTCAAGTTAGAAGAATTCCTATGAATATATTGATGGGAGATAAATCCTATACGGATTTAATCGATATCACACCTTATGATATATTAGATTATGGTGAGAAGTTTAAGGAAACGCCTAAGACATCATCACCTACTTATGAAAGATTTATGGAAGCTTTGAGTACACTTGAAGATGACGAGATAGCTATATTAGTATTAATATCTGATAAGTCATCTTCAGGAACTCATCTAGTCGCAAAAGCTACTATCGAAGATTTAGGTATACAAGATAGAGCTTTTGTGGTTAATACTAAATCGGTTTCTGGAGGTGTTGGTCTTATTGTTCTTGAGGCAAAAAGACTTATTGATGAGGGATTAGAAGCGCAGGAAATTGTTGAATTATTGAATAAAAAAGTCGAAAGACTAGAGACGAGTTTTGTTATTGATAAACTCGATTATTTATTTTATGGTGGACGCTGTTCGCAGCTATCATTAATGTTTAGTAGAGGGTTGAAAATTAGACCTTGTATTGAGATGGTAGATGGCGAGATGAAAGCGACTAGAAAGTATCGTGGACCGCTACGCAAGGTTTATGATAAGTATTTAGAAGATTTGAAGTCAAAGATTGATATGATTGATAAAAAGGTATTGGCTATAGCTCATACGAGAATGGATGATGAAGAGGTATTTTCTTACTTTATTTCTAAAGTTAAGGAGTTAAATTATTTTGATGAAATTATTATTGCAAAAACTTCTTCAACAATCACATCTCATGCGGGGCCAAATACAGTAGGTATGTTTTATTTTTTCAAGGATGAAAATTAAAAGCATCATTAACCTTTATATTAAAGAATAGAGATTGTATTAAAAGGAGTAAGTAGTTAATGAAATTTAGGAAAATGAATTTTATTGTTTTGGTAGTTCTAATATTTGTATTATCTTCTTGTTCAATGTTTGGAAAAACATTTCAACAAGGGGTTTATGAAGGTACAGGAATTGGGTATCATAAGGACGATAAGCCAATAAAAATATCAGTTACTATTGACTCTGAAGAAAAAATTCGAGATATTAAGATTCTCGATCATGGTGAGAGTGATGCTATAGGTAGTCAAGCACTTAAAGACTTAGCAAAAAAAGCGCTTGAGATTAATGATTTAAGTGATATAAAAATAGATGCAGTATCCAATGCGACTAAGACTACAAATGGATTTTTAGAGGCTTTACAGGATGCACTGGAAAAAGCACGTAATAAGTGATATTCTATATAAGATAGATATTAGGAGGAAATATGGACAAAATTAAATTACAGGCAGAGCTAAGAGAATTACATGGCTCAAATGCTAACAAGAAATTAAGACATGAAGAATTAGTACCAGGTGTTCTTTACCAAAGAGGGGAAGAAACATTAAATATTCAAATCTTACAAAAAGAATTGAATAGAGTAGTACGTGAAGCAGGTACATCATCTATAGTAGCTTTAGAATTAGGTGGAAAAGAAAGACAAGTTATCATTAAGGATTATCAAAGACATCCATATAAAAATATGTTCTTACATGTTGATTTATTAGGAGTTAACATGAATGAAACATTAAAAGTTAATGTACCAATAGTATTATTAAATAGAGATAATGTTCACGTTCAACCATCTGTATTAATGCAAGCATTAAACGAATTAGAAATCGAATCTTTACCAGCTGATATCCCTGCTCAAATCGAATATGATGTTGAGTTTATGGAATTAGAACAAAGTGTTTATGTTAAGGATTTAGATATAGATACTGAAAAAGTAACAGTTATCACAGATTTAGAAGAACTAGTAGTTTCTTTAACTGAACCTAAAGAAGTTGTAGAAGAAGAAACTGAAGAAGTTGATCCAGCTGCTGTTGAAGTAATTGGTTAAGAAACTGAAGAATAATCTATTATAAAAAGGGCCAATCGGCCCTTTTTTTGATACTATTAAGCATATATCTTATAGATTAGATAATTTTTAAGTCTTACTGGTAGGATATTTGCAAGCACAGATACTGTTTTATAAAATAACCCTACAGTGCTTACTACTTTTGGATTTTTGGCAGTAGCAAGCTTATATAACTTATTTGCTATCACCTCTGGTCCTTTACCAGATAACTCGTCTTTTTCCATCTTACTTACAGAGTTTTCAACCCTTGTTTTATAGAATTCAGGCTCACTTAAATTTTTAACTCTTGATGCAGTAAAATTAGTCGCTAAGTCGCCAGGCATTACTGCACATGCTCTAGCACCACTTCTTTTTATCTCATTATCTATAGTCATAGCCAAGGACTTTACTCCGGATTTAGTAACAGAATAAATCGCTTGATATGGTATCGGTACTTTTGCGGCTAAAGAAGACATATAAAGGATGCGTCCTTTAGATTCTCTTATATAAGGAAGAACTGCTTTTGTAAAATACGCGCTACCAGTAAGATTTACATCTATTTGTCTTTCGATATCCTCATATCTATTTGCTTCAACAGAACCAGATATGCCCATGCCTGCATTTGATATAGCAACATCTATTCTTTTTACATCTTCAATGACTTCTTTAATCGCTTTATCAACGCTTCTAAAATCAGTCACATCACAATTAATATGCTTGCAGTTTGGATAATCTAAGCCTGAACGGCTCAAGTCGTAGACGAAGTATCCTTCACTGATAAATTTTGCTGCTGTGGCAAAACCAATTCCTTTCGATGCTCCTGTGATAACGACAATTTTCTTATTTGCCAAATCATTTCACCTCATTTTTAAACTCATGGTATCTTTTTTCTAATACATCTAATGCGTGTATGATTTGCTCTTTTTTATGGTCGCTTGTCAAGCAATAACGCAATCTAGCACGTTTTTGCGGTACAGCTGGATATACAGCTGGTGGCGCAAGTATACCATCTTCATATAGCATTGACATACTTAGCTTAAATGCAAGTTCTTCATCACCAATCATGATTGGTGTGATTGGACTAAATTCAGCTAGACATGTATCAAAACCTCTTTTTTTAGCTTCTTCTACAAATGTTGTGATATTTTCTTGAAGTTTTTTTACACGGCTATTATCTCTTTGGATAATCTCAATAGATTTAAGACATGCACCAGCGATAGCAGGTGATGCACCTACTGAGAATACAAACCCTGGTAGGTTAAATCTCAGATACTCTATAAGATTTTTACTTCCTGCTAGATATCCACCAACAGTGCCCAAGGCTTTTGACATAGTTCCCATCTTTATATCAATATCATCTGGATTTAAGTTAAAGTACTCATCAACTCCACCACCATGTTCACCTATAACTCCAGCGCTATGTGCTTCATCAACCATCAAGAAACAACCGTATTCTTTCTTAATCCTTACGTATTCATCTATTGGAGCGATATCTCCATCCATACTATAAACACCTTCAACAACGATTAAGATTTTCTCATATTTATCTCTATTCTTTTTAACTAATCGTTCAAGCATCTCATAATCATTATGTGAAAATCTCTTTGATTTAGCTTTGCTCATTCGTAGACCTTCTGTGATAGAACTATGAATTATTAGATCATATAAGATCAAGTCATTTTCGTTGCAAAAATTTCCGATAAAAGTTGTATTAGTCGAATTTCCACCTACTAAAACTAAAGCATCTTCAGTATGTTTCCATTCAGCGATTTTTCTCTCTAATTCTCTATGTAAAGGGCGTTCTCCTGTTAATAATCTACTTCCACTGGCACTTGTACCATACTTATCTATGGCATCTTTTGCGGCTTGGTTAACTTCAGGGTCTCCAGAAAGTCCAAGGTAGTTATATGAACCAAAATTTAGTATCTCTTTATTATCTACTATCGAAGTATCTTTTAACACAGAATCATGTTCAATAAAATATGGATTTCCATATTTTTCTAGATATTCGGCATGAGCGCTTACTCTTTGATTGAAAGCTTCCCATTCACGTGAATCATCAAAATTGTCTATTCTTTTTATATTATTTTCCATATTCCCTCCATGCAAAGATTAATCTTTGAAAATATTATGTCTTATTATACCATTAATTTAAGAAACTTACATAAAATAACATAAAATTTCAAAAATCATTACAAAAAAGACTTATATAAGTTACATATAGTTATCATAACTAGATAAATATGTATAAATCCTACATGGATTATTCATCGTTTTTGTAAAATGCCCACTAGTTCAAATTACTCATAGAGATAACCGTATATTATTAACGCACAAAAAAAGCAGAGATTATCTCTGCTTAAATTCTTTTCTACTTTATCTCAGTTTCTGTAAATCCCAATGCATCAAATAGGTTATAGGCATCTTGATTAGATAGTGTTAGATATAGGTAAAATTTATCATATCCTAATTCTCTAAGTTTATTTTCTGAAGCTTTAATAAGAGCTTCGGCCAAACCACGTCCCTGATGCTCTTTTTTTGTAAAACAATACGTCATAGTCGCTTCATCCTTAAAATCAGCAACAAATATAGCGGCGATGATACCATCAGAGCTTTTTACACAAAGAGAAGCATCTTCGATGACATTGCCATAAAGATTTGACTTAATATTATTTACTTCATTTTTAAAATCTTCTAAAGTGTCATTTTCATAGTCTGGAGCATTTTTGTAAGCATCAAACATAGCCGAAGCTAAATCATCAACTTCATCAAAATTAACCTTTTCTACAAAATGAAAATTGTCTAATTCATTATAAAAAATCTCTTTGAACATTTTTACTCTAATCATAACATCCCTCCTCGGTATATATATCATATCACAAATAAAAGAAACTGATGAAAATTATTGCCCTAATAGTAAAGGGTTCCTAAAATGCTGGTACTACAGAACCTTCGTATTTAGTTTGTATAAAATCTTTAATTTCTTGAGATTGGAAAGATTCTACAAGTTTCTTAATAACTTCTTTATCTTTATCTGCGCTTCTCACAGCGATAACATTTGCATAATCAGATTCTTGTCCTTCGATAACAATACCATCATTAACAGGGTTTAGACCTGCGCTAATCGCATAGTTAGAGTTGATAACAGCACCATCAACATCTTTATAGCTTCCTGGTATAAGTGCAGCTTCAATAGGTGTAAACTTAATATTCTTTGGGTTTTCAACTATATCTTTTTCAGTTACTAATGTTGTATTTTCTGGAAGCTTTATAAGTCCATTTTGTGCTAATAATTTTAATGCCCTTGAGCCATTTGAAGCATCATTAGGGATTAGAATCTCTGCTCCATCAGTCAATTCATCTAAAGACTTAACTTTTGTGGAGTAAAATGCTATTGGCTCAACGTGAACGCCACCAGCTGATACTAAATCAGTTTTTTGCTCTTTATTGAATTCTTCCAAATATGGAACATGTTGGAAGAAATTTGCATCTAAATCGCCATCTTTTAATGCTAGATTAGGCTGAACATAGTCATCAAAAACAACTATTTCTAATTCAATTCCTTCTTTTGCAAGCTTTTCTTTAGCGATCTCAGCTAGCTCAGCATGAGGAACTGGAGATACACCAATCTTAAGCTTTTTAGTTTCTGTACCTTGTGTGCCACCACAAGCAGCTAACACAAGTACTAGAGCTAATAATACAAGAATAATTTTCTTTTTCATAATACACTCCTAAATTTTATTTATTTTTTTATATAATCTAGTACCAATAAATTGGATAATCTGTACTAGTATTATTATGATGATAACCGCTGAGATTAGATAACTAATCTTATAGTTATAAACCCCAAACCTAACAGCCATATTACCTAATCCACCGCCTCCGATGGAACCAGCCATTGCCGAATAGCCAACTAGATTTATAAGTGTCATGGTAATATCGTTTACTATATTTGGCATTGATTCAGGTATCAATACCTTTTTTATTATTTGAACATTTGTAGATCCCATAGATTTTGAAGCTTCGATAATTCCTTTATCAACCTTAAGAAAAGAAGATTCTAAAAGTCTTGCTACAAATGGAGCAGCAGCAACTGTCAATGGTACTATAGCAGATGTAGATCCAATAGATTTACCAACTATAAGAGATGCTAAGGGTCTTACTATAATCATTAATATAATGAATGGTATGGACCTTAATATATTGACTACAAAATCTAATGCGCTAAAGACAAGCTTATTTTCTCTAAGGCTGCCTTCTCTAGTGACATAAAGGATTATTGCCAATGGAAGCCCTATAAGAAATGCAAATATCGTTGATAAAAAGACCATATATAGGGTCTCTAATGTTGATGATATAAGTGTATCTATCATGGCATTTCCTCCACTGTAACATTATTTTTCATAAACATAGTAATAGCTTTTTCTATATCTTCATCTTTACCAGATATCTCAACAGTTAAGAAACCAGCTGATGAGTTTTGAAGTTTGGTAATCTTACCTAGCAAGATATTTATATCTACATCCACTTCTTTTATCACCTTAGATACTATAGATTCTTTAGCTGTGTTGTTATCGAAATTTAGAGTCACAAGTCGGCCTCCAGAAGTAGACTCTATGATTTTTGAAACATCCATTTTTTCAGCAGTACCTCTAACGAAAGATTTAGTGACAGGATGCTTTGGATTTTTGAATAATTCTTCTACTTCATTTTGTTCAACTATCTGACCATGTTCCATAACGGCGATACGATCACATATAGCTTTCGCTACCTCCATTTGATGAGTAATCATAATAATCGTTAGTCCAAATTCATCAACTGCTTTTCTCATCAAATCTAATATAATTTTTGTATTTGCTGGATCAAGTGCAGATGTAGCTTCATCAGATAAAAGCGTTTGAGGCTTAGAAGCTAAAGCTCTAGCTATAGCTACTCTTTGTTTTTGTCCACCAGATAAATTTTTTGGATACTCTAGCTTTTTAGACTCTAAATCAACAAACTTTAGAAGTTCTAAAACTCTTTTATGAATATCTTCTTTTGGCATACCTTCAATCTCTAGAGGATATGCGATATTTTTATATACTGTTTTTTGATTAAATAAGTTAAATGATTGAAAAATCATAGCCATTTTCTTTCTTTCTTTCGAAAGGTCTTTTTCATTCATAGACAATATGTCTTGGCCATTTATCAATATCTTGCCTTCTTCAGGAGTCTCTAGTCGATTTATACATCTAACTAAAGTAGATTTCCCAGCACCACTTAGTCCAATAACGCCAAAAATCTCGCCTTTTTTGACCTCAAAACTCACATGGTTTAGTGCCTTAAATTCTTTATCCTGAAGAGTATAACTCTTTACGAGATTTTCAATTCGTATCATATTACTCTCCAATCATTTTACAAATATTTTGAACTTGTGCAAATTTCCATTCATTTTTAACTATTATACAATTATTCCTAAAAATATTAAACAAAAAACGCCTTTTAAAGGCGTTTTAGTTCAAATATAAATAATATTACTTATTATAATAAGATATACCTTAACATAAATAGAACTGATATAACATACATCAATACTGATACATCTTTGTGTTTACCTGTTAATACTTTTAATATAGTGTATGAAATCATACCAAATACTATACCTTCAGCTATTGAATAACCAAATGGCATCATGATGATTGTTAAGAAAGCTGGCACTGATACTGTAAAGTCTTCCCAATCAATTTTAGCTATAGGGCTAATCATAAATAGACCAACGATGATTAATGCTGGTGCTGTTGCTTGGCTAGGTATTAATAAGAATAGTGGTGCAAAGAATACTGCAACTAAAAATAATAAACCTGTAGTAAGTGCTGTAAGTCCTGTCCTACCACCTTCTGCCACGCCTGCTGATGACTCAACAAATGTAGTAACAGTAGATGTACCTAGTAATGCTCCTGCTGTAGTACCAATCGCATCAGATAATAAAGCTCTTTCAACTCTTGGTAGTCTTCCATCTTTGTCTAACATATTCGCTTTTGAAGCGATACCAGCTAAAGTACCAACTGTATCGAACATATCAACGAATAGGAATGTAAATATTGCTAATAGTACTTCTGTCGATAATAGGTTTTTAGGCATTTGAAGTTTTAATGCAACTTCACCTAAGTCACGAGGTAAACTAAAAGGCATAAATCCTTCAGGGATAACTGTTACTCCCATAGGAAGTCCGATAAGTGTAGTAGCTACTATACCGATTAGGATAGCACCTTTAACTTTTTTTGCTACTAAAAATCCTGTTAATAACACACCTATAAGAGCTAGAAGTGGTCCAGGTTGAGTGATATCTGCCATACCTATGATAGTACCACCTTGATTTGTTACTATACCTGCATTTGCTAATCCGATCAAAGCGATGAATAAACCAATACCTGCTGATACAGCGTTTTTCAAAGCTAGTGGGATTGAGTCAAAGATTAACTCTCTTACCTTAAAGAATGAAAGTAAGATAAAAATAATTCCTTCAACTAAGATAATAAATAGTGCTTCTTGCCATGTAAATCCATACTTAGCAACAACTGTATACGCAAAAAATGCATTAAGTCCCATACCAGGAGCTAAAGCAAATGGATATTTTGCATATAATGCCATAACTAAAGTAGCAAAACCAGCTGATATAGCAGTAGCAAGGAATACTCCGCTTACGCTCATACCCGCATCACCTAATATAAGTGGGTTTACAGCAAGTATATATGCCATTGTCATAAATGTTGTGATACCTGCTACTACTTCTGTCTTTACGTCAGTTTTGTGGGCTTTCAAATTAAAAAATTTTTCTAACATAATTCCTCCAATAAAATTAAAATCATACCACGAGTTTATTGTAACATTTTCAGGCACCATGTCAAATTTTATGTTAGAATGTTACATTAAGAAAAAATGTTGTAAAAAGCAAGTAAAATCAACGATTAAAGATAGAGAATTTTTATTGTAAAATGTTATGATGTGACATGAACCTAGATTCATACACGTTTTCAACATTAAACTAAAGAGTGTAAAATTGTTAAAAACCCAAACAAGTTTAAATGCAAAAAAAAGAATTGGCATCATTTTAATGCCAATTCTGAAAATAAATATTAATAAATTTTTTTAGTCTTCTAATACTAGGTCTAATTCATTTTCCCATAGACCATGAATATTACAATAACTTTGAGCAAGTAACTTACCATTTTTTTCTGCTTTGAATGTTACTAAACCTTGTGGATCAGTATAAGCATTGCCTTCTCCGTGAGAAGTGAAACTAAAATCAGCTACTTGTACAGGAAGCTTAGCTCCTTCAGGTAGGTAGAATAATTTAATCCATGAGATATAGTGTTCATAAGTATTTGGGTGAGCTATTTCTTCACCAACTCTTACTTTAACCACTACTTCATCTCTTTTTGCGCTATGTACTACAATTGCTGGAACGTGTTTTTCGCCTTTCCAATCACCAGTTTGTACTGTGTCTTTTAAAAATGTCATATTGACCTCCTATATTATTTTACTCTAATGATTATACCCTAAAACATTTAAAGGTAACAACTTAAAAATTTGTTATAATAGAAGTGGAGGATAGTATGAAAGATAAAATTTATGATTTAATAGCTACTACAGTTTTTGGATTAGAAGCTATTGTAAAAAGAGAATGTGAACAATTAGGCTTTTCAGATATAAATGTTTCAAATGGTAGAGTTGAATTTAAAGGCACGCAGCAAGATATCGCCAAAGCTAACCTTTGGTTAAGATCTAGCGAGAGAGTACTGATTAAACTTGGTGAATTTGAAGCTAAATCCTTCGATGAATTATATGAGAAAACAAAGAGCATTGACTGGGAAAACTATCTATCTACAAATGGTAAGTTTCTGGTTTCTGGAAAAAGCATAAAGTCCAAACTTTATAGCGTGCCCGATGCTCAATCAATTGTTAAAAAAGCTATAGTGGACAAGATGAGTAAGGTTCACGATATACTATGGTTTAATGAAACAGAAGAAAGATATAAGATAGAAGTAGGACTGTTAAAAGATATCGCTACTATTACTTTAGATACATCAGGCGCAGGACTTCACAAAAGAGGATATAGACAAGAACAAACGATGGCTCCGATGAAAGAAACTTTAGCAAGTGCATTAGTGATGCTTTCAAATTGGAGACCAGATAGGCCTTTAGTAGATTTATTTTGTGGTTCAGGAACTATCTTAATAGAAGCTTGTCTTATCGGCAAAAATATCGCGCCAGGTATCAGTAGAGAATTCGACTTTATGAAATGGCCAATGTTTGATATGAGCGTCTTTAGAGAAGAAAAGACAAATGCCTATGGCATGATAAATGATAAAAAACTAGACATCACTGGATTTGATATCGATAGAGAAGCTATAAAAATAGCTAAGTCTAATGCTATTAATGCAGGTGTTGATGAAGATATAATTTTTGTGACAAAAGATGTTAAAGATGTTGGGTTAAAGAATAATTTCGGTGTTATAGTTTCTAATCCTCCATACGGGGAGAGAATAGGAGACGAGGATTCCTTAAAGCAAATCTATCAAGCCTTGAAGATATTGTTCAAAAAGATTTCGACTTGGTCTGTATTTATGATTACTAGCGATAAGGACTTTGAAAAACATGTAGGAAAGAGCGCTGATAGAAAGAGAAAATTATTCAACGGTAGGATTGAAGTTGATTATTACCAAATAATTGGTCCTAATCCAGATTTACTTAAGTGAGGTGTTTAAATGCAGAGGTTTGCTAAAAACAGGATAAAGCAGGCTAGACGTATCAACAAATTTGATACGATTAGTTATTATGTGCTTCAGTCGATGGAAGATTTAGTTAGGATAAGCACTCGTGAAGGTGCCACGGTGTACGAAAATTCGGCGATGAGAAAAGCTCGCGAAAATGAGATAATGAATGAAAAGCTTAAGGCTGAGATATCACCCGTTTTACCAGAGGAATTCAAGAATTTACAAAGTACCAGAAAAGAAGTTGTAGTAAATGGTTCGGTATATTCAAGAAAAATCTCACCAGTGTTAGAAGATGGTGTTAGGATTATTGGCTATGTTGAGGTTTACAGGGACATCACTCTAGCAAGAAAAATTAGTGATGAGTTATTTCACGCAAATAAAAAGATAAATGAAGATATAGTATTGGCAAGAAATATCCAACAAGCTATATTACCAACTATAAAAGATTTCCAAAATATCAGTTTTCAATTTAAGCATGTACCATCAAATAATTTATCAGGAGATATTTTTGATGTCATCCAGATTGATAAACATAGGATGGGCATGTATATAGCAGATGTGGTAGGGCATGGTATATCCGCATCAATTATGACGATGTTTATAAGAGAGGCCATAAGAACAATCTTAAGTGAAAATGGTGATTTATCGCCATCAGAGGTTGTATTAGAATTAAAAGAAAGATTTGGAGCATTAAAGCTTGATGTTAGTCAGTATTTTACGATTATTTTTGCCATCATAGACACAAATGAAAAGACACTGACTTATGTGAATGCTGGACATAATGCGACACCACTTGTATTTAACGAAAATAATATGGCAGAGATGAGAAATAGAGGAAGATTTATATCAAATATATTTCCACCACTAGAATACGAAGAAAGAACTCTTACTCTAAATCCTGGAGATAGATTCTTGTTTTATACTGATGGTCTATTAGAGACTATGAATAGGGATGGTCAGTTTTTTGGAATGGACCGTTTGAAAAAATGGATTATGAAAAATCCTCATAGCTCAAGATTTTTAGATAAGTTAACAAAGGATTTACAGTCATTTAGATGGCTTGAACAAAAAGATGATATAGCGATGCTATATATGAAAATAAGGGGGTAACTATGATTAGAATTAATTTAGAAAACGCGTTGTTAAAAGAAGATGTATCAGTACTTAAAGAAGAGGTGCTTGATGCTAATAAAACTCTTTTATCAAAAACTGGAGAAGGTAATGATTTCTTAGGATGGCAAGAACTTCCAAGAGATTATGACAAAGAAGAATTTGCTCGTATTAAGGAAGCAGCAAAGAAAATTCGTTCAAATTCTGATGTACTGATAGCTATAGGAATAGGTGGATCATATTTAGGTGCCAAGGCGGTAATAGATGCTTTATCTAACTCTTATGAAAAGCCAGAAGTAGAGGTGCTTTTTGCTGGACATCACCTTTCATCAACTGATACACAAGAATTGTTAGATTACTTAGATGGAAAAGATTTTTCAATTAATGTTATCTCAAAATCTGGAACAACTACAGAACCTGCTGTAGCTTTTAGGATTTTCAAAGATAAATTAGAAGAAAAGTATGGAGTTGAAGGTGCTAAGGAAAGAATTTTTGCTACTACTGATAAAGAAAGAGGAGCGTTAAAGACACTTTCTACAAATATGGGATATGAGACATTTGTGGTGCCTGATAATGTTGGTGGAAGATTTTCAGTATTAACTGCAGTAGGACTATTACCAATAGCTGTTGCAGGATTTGATATTGATGAACTTATGGCTGGTGCTAGAGATGGTATGGATACATATCCAGAAACACCATTTGAAGACAATGCAGCATTTCAATATGTAGCGGCTAGAAATCTAATGTATAGAAATGGTAAAAAGATGGAAATCCTTGTAAACTATGAACCTAAATTAAAGAATGTTTCTGAATGGTGGAAACAACTTTATGGTGAAAGTGAAGGAAAAGATGGAAAAGGACTATTTCCAGTAAGTGTTGGATTTACTACTGATCTTCACTCTTTAGGTCAAATGATTCAAGATGGCGAAAAGATTTTCTTTGAGACTGTACTAAGAGTAAATGAACCAAAAAAAGATATCGAGCTTAAATCAGATGATTTAGATTTAGATGGACTTAACTATCTAGTAGGTAAGACTATGGATTATGTAAATCAAACTGCATTAAAAGCAACAGTTGAAGCACATGTGAGTGGTCAAGTTCCAAATATCATATTAGATATGGAAAAGATAGATGAAAGAAACCTTGGAAGATTAATATATTTCTATGAATACGCAGTAGCGCTTTCTGGGTATATTATTGGAGTAAATCCTTTTAACCAACCAGGGGTTGAAGAGTATAAGAAAAATATGTTCAGACTTTTAGAAAAGCCTGGATACTAGGAGATAATATGGGAAATTTAAGTCAAAAATACAAATATTCAATGGAAGAACTTACTAAAGAAACTATACTAGAACTAAAAGAAAGACAAGTTGAACTAACAGATATAGCTGAGATTGTTTATGAACTACAAGAAGCATATTATGATAATTTGACTTTAGAGATGTGTCTTGATTCTGTTGAAGCTGTATTACAAAAAAGAGAAGTAGTTCATGCAGTATTAACAGGCATCGAAATTGATTTGGCTGCTGAAAGAGGTTTACTTCAAGAACCACTTTTATCAATAATCAAATCTGATGAAGGACTTTACGGCATAGATGAGATACTTCCTCTATCTATAGTAAATCTTTATGGTTCAATTGGATTAACGAATTTTGGCTATTTAGATAAGAAAAAATCAGGTATCATTGATAAATTAGATAAAGCAAAAAATGGTACTGTAAATACTTTTTTAGATGATATAGTTGCAGCTATTGCTGCTGCAGCCGCTGCAAGATTAGCTCATAGAAGAGTATAATGAAAAAATATTTTTATGCAGTCAGAAGTGGTAGAAAAATAGGCATATTTAACACTTGGGATGAATGCAACGCTCAAGTCAAAGGCTACAAAGGTGCTGAATTTAAGAAATTTTCTACTAAGGAAGAGGCATTAAGCTTTATTGGGATAGAGGATAAAGCACCTGTAGCGAATATTTGCGAAGATGAGCTAATAGCTTATGTGGATGGTAGCTTTAATTCAACTACTAAAGAATTTGGATATGGAGTTGTTCTTATAGATCATAAGGACAATGAGACGACTTTTAGCGGTTCTGATAAAAATGAAGAATATTCAGTTCACAGAAATGTTGCTGGTGAAGTTTTCGGTTCAATTAGAGCGATTAAAAAAGCGATTGAACTAGGCAAATCCAAAATCTATTTACATTATGACTATATGGGCATATCCGAATGGGCAGAAGGTCGATGGAAAACCAATAAAGAGTTAACTCAAAGATATAAGAAATTCATTGATGAGGTGAAAACCAAGATACAAATTCAATTTATCAAGGTTAAAGCCCATTCAAATGATAAATACAATGATTTAGCCGACAAGCTTGCAAAAGAAGCTTGTGGTGTTGAATAGGATAAACGGATTTCTCTTAAGAAATCCGTTTTTTAATTTGCGATAGATAGATGCTTGCTGCGCAAGCTTCTCTTTTATTTGGATAAGGAAAGTGGCCGAAGGCCACTATCTTTTTTTGATAATTAGTGGCCCCCCCCAAGAAGGACCAAAAACAGGAACCTTGGGGGGTTTTCCGGCAAAAAATTGCCCCCCAAGAAGGACCAAAAACTCGAATCTTGGGGGGGAAAGTAAAAAAAGAGAGACTTCGCGAGGCGAAGTCTTCCTTTTAATCTTATTCAATTTTTGTGTTAAATTACATAATATAATAGCTATATATTATAATTCTGATGTACAATGTGGACATCTTGTAGCGTCTTTATGAACTTCAGACTTACAATGTGGACATTCTTTTGTAGTAACTTCTGCTACTTCTTCTTTTTTCATCTTATTGAATGCCTTAACGATTAAGAACATAACAAATGCGATGATAACAAATTTAATAACTGAATTTAGGAATTCTCCTACTAATAGATCTACTCCAAGAACGTTAAGTTTGATGGCAGCAAAGTCAATACCTGCTGTGATAGCACCAATAATTGGCATTAATATCCCATCTACAAGTTTTCCTACTATCTCTCCGAAAGCTCCAGCCATGATAACAGCTATAGCTAAATCGATTACATTACCTTTTTTGATAAAATCTTTGAATTCTTTTAACATAGTAACCTCCTTTATTATTGTATAATTATTATATTACCGTCAAGTTATAAAGTCAACTAAAGGTATTATGTAAAGTCCTTGATAAGATTGTTGAAATATAATAGAATTTAAGTATTAGAGGTGAAGATATGCAAACAGACAAAATTCAAGATATTAAA
Source organism: Tissierellia bacterium (assembly GCA_012728755.1). GTDB lineage: Bacteria > Bacillota > Clostridia > Tissierellales > Peptoniphilaceae > JAAYEL01. Next base: position 46,321 of record JAAYEL010000031.1, read on the forward strand.
CAAAGGGCATTAAAAATAGACAATTTAAGAGCTTTATATAAAGTTGAGAATACTCCAGATGTAGCACTATCTAGAAATTTCCTTGATGATGTATTTTTTATATGTGCATTGGAAAAAATTGAGTCTTACTACTTACTACTAGATATGTTTATCAATGAGAAAAACATGATTTTGAAGCAAGAAAGGTATAATGAATCACCGTTTCCATTTTACGAAATAAAATCAATATTCAATAATCGTAACAAGATTAAAATTGTTTTTCTAGAAACAATACATCTTGAAGATTATGTAAAAAATATTAGCAATTATTCCGTATTAGTAGATAAGGATAAATTGGCTAAAAAGATTAATCTGGAAGTCGCATCAAATATTAAAAATGAATTAAACTCTGAAGAATTTTACCAAGAGGGAGTATCATTTTTTATTAATCTGATTGAAGTAGGTGTGGCTGTATCAAAGAAAAACATTGTATATGCAAATTACCTATTTGATCAAACCAAAGCTCAGATGTTAGAGCTTACAAGAATCTATATTGGGCAAAAATATGATTTTAATGTAGGGGTTGGTAAATTTGGGGAAAATGTTAAACAGTACTTAGATAAGGAATTTTATGAAGCTTATTTGAGGATTTTTAACACATATAATGATGAAAAATTTTGGACATCTATATTTACTTTAGGTGGACTTTATAGAAAACTAGGATTAGAGATTGCCAGGAAAATGGACTTTAGTTATCCGAAAAAAGAGGATGTTGATTCCATGAGTTATCTTAAATTCTTATATGATAATTTTGGAAGGAGAATAGACTAATGAAAAAGAAAGTTTCAATTATTTTACTGGCGTTGATATTTGTATTTACCAGCTTTGTGCCTGCATTTGCACAGGTGTTGACGAATGAGGAACAAATAGCATCATTTTTGGTGGCTAATGCTAAGACTGGAGAGATTTACTACTCAAAAAATGAGGATCAAGTTTTTGGAGTAGCTTCTATGTCAAAACTTATGACTTATCTAATTATTAAGGATGAGTTGGCAAAGGGGCTATATAAAGAAAGCGATATAGTGGAGATTACTGAAGAATCGGCAAGGCTATCTGTTCCGGGTAATTCTAGGATGGATTTGGAAGTAGGTGAAATGCTAACAGTCAAAGACCTTTTAGATGGACTTATTGTAGTATCTGGAAACGATGCTTCTGTAGCCCTAGCTATAAAGTCTGCTGGAAGTGACAAAGCGTTTGCGGAAAAGATGAATCAAAGAGCAAAAGAACTAGGACTAAACGATTCAACCTTTGTTAATGCATCTGGCTTAACAGAATATGTTGAGAAAGATGGTGAAGAGGTTCAAGAGTATAATAAGATGTCGGCAAATGACCTTTTTAAGCTATCTATGGAGATAATCAATACTTATCCAGAGATATCTGAGTACTCTAAGATGGAACAATTAATCATGCCAGAAAGAAACTTTGTTGGGGATCATACTCATACACTGTTTAAAAGCATACCAAGCTTAAGAGGACTAAAGTCAGGATTTACAGATGAAGCGGGATATAATTTTACAGGATATGTAGATATGGATGCTCAAATACCTGGACAAAAATATAAGTTAGTTACCATAGTCATTGGTGCTGATACAGTTGGATCTAGAAGGGATGCTACTCAAGAATTAATCACGTATGTAAGCGATAGATACGATTATAAAGATGCGGTAGGATATGAAAAACAAATTCCAGTAACTGATTTTGTATCTAACCATACAAAGACAAAGACATTTCCACTTTATGCTGAAAAGCCTTTAGATGGTCTATATCCAAAAGGATCAACTCCTTCTTTATCATATGTGCTAGATGAAGATGCAAAAGCTCCATTTGAAGATGGTCAGGTACTAGGCGAGCTTACGGTTAAAGTTGGAGATAAGGAAGTTGGCAAAGTTAACTTAATCAATAAAGGATATAAACCAAGATTGAGTTTTATAAATATGGTTTATGAATCTTTAAAGGATTTTGTAAAGAGCTTGATGTTATTATTTTAAGGAGTCGATATGAAATATATATTTTTTGATATAGATGGGACCTTGATAAGCTATGAAAAAGGCATATCAGAAAGCACCTTAAATGCTTTAAAAAAACTTAAGGAAAATGGGCATAAGATATTTCTAAATACAGGAAGATCTCTTGCAGAAGTTGGAAAGGGTTTTGATAGACTTGGATTTGATGGCTTTGTTTGTGCAGCAGGAAGCTATGTTAAGATAGGAGATAAAGTAATATATCAAAGAACTATAGATTCTGACTCAATTGATAAACTAGTTGAGCTTCTTACTAGCCTAAAGATTGGTTTTGGTCTTGAGGGTGAAGAGTTCACATATTTTTCAAAAGAAGTTTATCAAGGCTACAGGCTAAGAGTCTATGAAGCTCTTGAGAAGATTACTAAAGAAGAAAAACGTGAATATGAACCATATCATTTTATGATTCAACCTGCATTTGTACGCAAGATGGAAGACTATTATGAGAATAGAACAAATATCAATAAACTATTGATTTATTCTGGAAGTAGAGATCAAAATGAACTTCTTCTAAGCAAATTACCATCAAAATATCATCTAATTATTTACGATACATTTGCAGAACTTCTAAATGCAGGTATAAACAAAGCTACCGGCATAAGAGAAGTTATCAAGTACTATGGTGCAAGTATGGAAGATACAATTGCACTGGGAGATAGCCTAAATGACCTAGATATGATAAAGGAAGCAAACATAGGCATAGCCATGGGCAACTCATCAGATGAGGTTAAAGCCGTAGCTGACGTGGTAGCAAGCCATATACATGAAGATGGATTATATAAAATACTAAAAGAATTAGGATTATATAAATAAAGGACCTTAGGTCCTTTTTTCCATTTTTTATTACCCTACATGTAAAATGACTTGAAAAACCCACTATAAAGAGATAAAATAGCAGATATGTTCCCGTAGCTCAGTAGGATAGAGCGATCGCCTCCTAAGCGATAGGCCGGATGTTCGAATCATCTCGGGAACGCCACTAGCTCCTAAAAATTTAGGAGCTTTTTTTGTTGGGCTTTGGTATCTTGGGTAGCTTGGGCATAGGGTGTTAAAAATATGCTCAATTTTACCGTTTACATACATCAAAAAACGACATTTTGAAATCCTGATGCATCAATTGTAAGAAAAACTTATCAAATAAGAAAAAAAGTAACCCCCTTGGCACACCCAAGGGGGATTTGGAAAATCAAACATAAATGAATTAATTCAATGTAGATAAATCCTCAATTCTATAAGTATATTTAACATCATCAAATGTAAAATATTCTGACAATTCTATCTCAATAGGTTTTGTAAGATCATTAATTGAAACTGCAGTTTGTGCACCAGTGATTTTGCCGCCTGGCTTAACAGTCATTTGACCAGTACCTAAATCTAAGCCATCAGCCATGAAGATATCATCGGGAGTCTCAACCTTGTCCTGAAAAGCGATGATACCAAATGTCATAAATGGCGCATTATCATCAGTACCAGTATTTTCCCAGTCATATTCCATAACTAGAATCTCTTTATCTTCATAATCTTTCAAAATAGAAAACTTGTTTACAGTTACAGTAAAATCCTTAAAAACAATTGGTTGACCAAGAGTGAAAGTGCCACCAGTGCCTACCTCAGCCGGAGTTTCAGCAGGAGTTTCAGCCGGAGTTTCAGCCGGAGTTTCAGCCGGAG
>JAAYEL010000032.1 GCA_012728755.1 Tissierellia bacterium
CCAGACTAGTAAGATAAATAAAGCTCGATGTTTAGATATAAGCATCGAGCTTCTTCTTTTGTTTGAATAGTTTGTGAAAGTCTGGATTTACGGGCAAATACGAGAAGAGCCAGTTAGGCCCGTATAACAATCACTCAAAAATGACTCAATTTACGGGCATATATGGAAAGGAGCGATTAGGCCCGTATAACTCTCGTGATCTTGAGTGCATTTTACAAGGATTCTTGTGAAATGCTCGGTTAGGCCCGTACAACTTTTGCGGAAAAATCGAGAATTTACGGTTCAAAATCCAAAAGTGAAAAACACACCGTAAATTTATATTTGTAGAAAAAATACTTTACGGTTTATATTTAGAAATTGAAAAATAGACCGTAAATTAGTTGAAATCTGTAGTTAATAAAATAACGACAGAAAACCATCATCTCATTTCACCTATAAGAAGATATCCATCTAATTATTGAAATAAAAAATGTTTGACAGACATCGAATATGGTCGTATAATATTGTTAGATGAAGATAAGGAGTTAGTATGAAACATGTATTTGATGATATTAATTATTTGAGAGAAGCGGTAAATTTGGCTTCTATTGCCTATAAGCCAGAGAATAAGGATGATTATGAGGTAATCGTGAACTTTCATAAGTTCAATATTACTAAGGCTGATTATAGGGAGATATTTGCTAACGATACTCAATTCAAGAAAAATGTGTATAAGGCTGCTAGAAAAGTGGTTAAGAAGTATCCTGATTTGTCTGGTTATTTTGTGCATGCACATGATGTGGGAGAAGAGACGGCTAACCTATGGAGTAAATTGAGGATTGATAGTATTGAAGACCTGGATGAGAATAATTTTAGGGATGCCATTAAATCTGCTATTTATTTTGCTTCGGGAGAGGGAGTTGAAGATTTTGAGATTTTAAAAAATCCTGATGATTATAGTGATGGCGATATAGTTAAAATGATTTTGGATCTAGAAGCTGAGGGATTTGAGACATTGAATATGATTAATAATTTTATTAATGCGGCCTCTATGCTTGGTTCGGTGAAGGAACTTTTGATAGAACTTAGGACTTTAATTATGGAGCATATTCATCTGGTTAAGGATTCATATGACAAGATGGTTGAGTATTATAGGTCAATAGATAAAGAGGATTTTTTTGGATATAAGCTACTCGAAATGAGTTCGATGGCGAAAAGAGGACATTTGAAAGTTTATGTAGATTTGATTCTTTCAAATCATCTTAGTGCTGGATTTATTGTCAATGGTTTTACTGATGAAAAAGATTATGATGTATTTGTTGGAGTAGGTTACTTATTCGAGAAGGTTCAGTCTTATCAAATTGAAAAGGTAGAGACTGGCGTTGAGATTAAAGAACAGATTAAGGAACTATCGGATGATACGAGACTTAAGATTTTGAAGTTACTTTCAGTAAGAGCTTATTATGGCAAGGAATTGGCCGATGAATTGGGTTTAAGTGCTGCTACTATCTCACATCATTTGGAGAGATTAACATCGAAGAATTTGGCGATATGGGAATTGGATGGTAGAAGGGCTTTTATTAATCTAAATAAAAATGCGATAAGGAGAATTGGACAATTCTTCTTAGATTTGGCGGGTGATGAAGATGATAAAGAAAATTAAAAAGGTTTTTGGTCTTTTTAAAAGGACTCTAAAAAAGAGTTATAGTAAGCCAAAAGTGTGGTCTAGTGCGATTGTTTATACGATAGCTGGTACACTTTTATCAGTGCTTACACTATTTGCTATTAGATACATATTAGATCTAGTTTCTGAAAATGGATTTGATATTAGAAGAGTGCTATTGGTTATTGGGGCTTATGCTTTGAGTATGGTGTTTTGTACATTTTTATTTCACAGAAGCTATGCGAATGTAGCAGGAACTTTTACACAAGATAGAATGGAAAGATTAATGGAAGTTCTTGAAAAGTTTACTACTATGGACTTAGAGCTTTATGAAAATGAAAAGTTTATGGCTGAGGCTAAAAATGCATTTAATTCAACAAGCAGTAATACTACGGGATATGAGGAAGTACTTAATAGAATGTTTAAGATATTACCTAATATTAGCTTGGTATTGATCTTCACGATTATGCTATTTGCACTTAATCCTTGGATATCAATTGCTATATTTGTTTCTACGTTTATATCAATATATATGAATTCAAAGGCTACAAAATATAAGCATGATTTGAGAGTACCGCTACAGGAAGAAGAGAGAAAATATGGTACATATATTTCTAAAAGCTATGATTTTTCATACGCTAAGGACATTAGACTTTTTTCAATGGGTGGTATTTTCGAAAGAAAGCTAAAAGAGTATATAGATTCGATTTATAGGGTGAGTAAAAATTTCTTTAGTGTTGATTTTGTGTATTCTATTGTCGGACTAGTGGCAACTTTTGTGGCAGACTTTGTTGGGTATTTTATATTAGCTAAAATGGCAAGTGAAGGTAGGATCGATAGCGCTCAATTATTAGTTTATATCAGTGTGATATTGTTTTTGAATACTCAGTTGCTTAGCTTAATAGAACATGTCACAGGGATGATTGATTCAATTAGATACGTAGATACGACTTATCAATTTCTTGATACGGATTATAGAACAAGTTATTCAGATGAGGATGTAAGCTTTGATGGACCGGTAGATATCGAATTTAAGAATGTATCATATAGATATCCAAATACGGATGTTGATGTATTAAGTGATTTGAACTTTAAGATAAAGAAGGGTGAGACTGTTGCTTTAGTTGGTGTTAATGGAGCAGGGAAGACAACTGCTATTAAGCTTCTGACTGGTTTGATTAGACCGACTAGCGGACATATTTACATAAATGGACGTGACTATATGGATATATCTGAAAAGTCGCTTTTCAATATGTTTGCAGTAGTATTTCAAGAAACTCAATTGCCAGCTTTTAAGATTAGCGAAATATTATCTTGTAAGATGGAAGATATAGATTATGGAAGAATTGAGTATGCTCTTAAAAAAGTAGGACTATGGGATAAAGTGTCTGAACTAAAAAACGGAGCTGATCATAATATGCTTAAGGTTATTGATCCAGAGGGAGCGATATTTTCTGGTGGTGAAAATCAAAAGATGATGGTAGCACGTGCACTTTATAGAGAAGGTTCGAATGTGATGATTATGGACGAACCAACAGCCGCTCTTGATGCTTTGGCTGAACAAAAAATCTATGAAGAAATCGGTGAGATAATGGAAGATAAGACGGGCATTTTTATCTCTCATAGACTTGCATCGACTAGATTTTGTGATAGAGTCATGCTTTTAGATGGCGGTAATATAGCGCAATTAGGAACGCATGAAGAATTACTTGCTAGAGAAGGTTTATATAAAGAAATGTATGAGACACAAAGCAAGTACTATAGAGGTGATGACAATGAAGAAAACTAAAATATTTGGCTTATTCTTAAAAGAAGTTTGGCGTACTAATAAGCTTCAATTTCTTTATTTGATACTGACTTCGATATTTGCAAGTGGTCAGGCACTATTGGTAATATATCTTTCTAAAATGGTTATCGATAATGTATTCACTTTGGACTTAAAGTCATTTGCTATAAGTCTAGGATTGCTTCTGTTAGGGAAATTATCATTATCTTTATTGACAAATTTATTTACTAAAAAGAATAAAGAAGCGACATTAAAGACAGAAAAACTTATGAATAAATCATTATCTGATAAGATAATGAACTTAGAATACTCATTATTAGAAGATCCTAAGGTGTTAGATTTAAGAGAAAGAGCGGCTTTTCCGATAACTAGTATACGAATTATAGAATCTTTTGTAGGCTATATCGGAAAGATAGTAACTGGTCTATTAACTCTATTTGGAGTGGTTGTGTTAATAGCTATGCAAAGTATCATTCTTTTGGGATTGATTATCCTTGTAATCATAGCAGGAATTATCTTTTCTGTTAAAATGCAAAACTCTATAAAGAAACAACAAGAAAGCATCATTCCTTGGAATAGAGTGACAAATTATTTGTTTAGTATAGCAATGAACGATGGTGAACAAAAAAATCATAGGATATATAATACTTCTAAGTTGGTAATAGATAAGACATTTGAGGCTATGCAACCAATGTTTGAAGGACTAAATAGGATTTATAGAAGTGTGGCGGGACTATCAATAAGTAGAAACATAGCATCGACTATCGCCCAATCCTTAGCACTTGGTTATGGAGCAATCAGAGTTTTATCAACGACTTTTGGTCCATCGATTAGTATAGGTGACTTTTCCGTTATCATATCTTCAACTGAAAAATTTACAAATGCTATGGGTGAGGTAGTTTTCTATTTTAACGAAATATTGGTCAATATAGATTATCTTCAACCATGGGGAGAATTTATGATGCTTCCAGATCATAAACTTGAAGGTAAAGATAAAAATATGGGACCTCTTGAGACGCTTGAATTTAGAAATGTAACCTTTAAATATCCTAATACGGACAAAGTAATACTGGATAATATCTCATTTTCTATTAATAAAGGAGAGAAGATTTCTATAGTTGGCATTAATAATGCTGGTAAATCTACGATGGTAAAATTGATTATGAGATTTTTCAAACCTGATAGTGGTCAAATTTTGTGGAATGGAATTGATATATCGACTTTAGACAATGAAACTTATCTTAAAAACATATCAGGAGTATTTCAGGATTTTAAGCTATTTCCATTTTCTATCTATGAAAACTTGCTGATTGATCAAAGCGGAGAACAAAAAGTCTGGGATAGTTTGGAGAAAGTGGGATTAAAGAAGAGGGTTGAAGCATTGCCAAATGGAGTCCATACAAATCTAGATAAGAGTTTGGATGAGAATGCGACAAATTTCTCTGGTGGAGAAAATCAGAAACTTGCTATAGCAAGAGCTATTAATAAAGAAGCTTCTCTACTTATATTAGATGAGCCAACGGCTGCTCTTGATCCAATTGCTGAAAGTGAGATATTCGAGCATTTCTCACAACTAGTAGAACAAAAAACTTCCATTTATATATCTCATAGGATGAGTTCGTCTACTTTTTGCGATAAGGTGCTAGTAATTGATGAAGCAAAGATAGCTGCTTTTGATAGTCATAAAGAATTAATGAAAACAGAAAATAAGTATAGTGAGCTATTTAATGTGCAAGCTCAAAACTATATTTAGTTGATTTCGATAGAGGGTTGAAATATTCAATCCTCTATTTCATTTTACAAATGAATATAGTAAAATAATCTATTCAATTAAGAAATATACATCTAAAAGTAGGGAAGATGACCTACGGATTTTTAGATTTTTAAGATATATTAAAATTTATTAATAACTTTTTCGCTTTTTTGTAAAATCTAAAAAACTTTACCTATCAATACATTGACTCTATAGGTTTAAATGTGGTATATTATCTTAATACTGAATAGTATTCTTAATATGGGTTTTTATGCTAATTTCCTATATTTGATTATATAAGTTACTGTAAATTAGTCACTGATGCATGAAATGAGGGGTGGATAAATTATGAATAATCATACAATGATGTATGGTAAAAGAGAGAGACAAAGTTTTTCACGAATTCCAGAAGCGTTATCGTTACCAAATCTATTGAATATACAAACTGAAAGTTATGATTGGTTTGTTACAGATGGGTTGAAAGAAGTGTTTGAAGACATTTCACCGATAATCGATCATTCTGGAAATATTCTTTTGCAATTTGAAGATTTCTATTTTAAAGATGAGCTTAAATACAGTGAGCAAGAAGCTAAGGATAGAGATGCAAACTATGCAAAGTCTTTAAAGGTTAAGATTAGACTTATTATCCTTGAAGATGGAAAACCAAAAGAGATTAAGGAACAAGAAGTTTTCATGGGAGATTTCCCATTGATGACAAAAAACGGCACATTTATCATAAATGGTGCTGAAAGAGTTGTAGTAAGTCAGTTAGTTAGATCACCTGGTGTTTATTTTAGTGAAGATCACGATAAATCAGGAAAGAGAACTGTTGCATCTACTGTGATTCCTAATAGAGGAGCATGGTTGGAGTACGATACAGACGCTACAGGCGCTATAACAGTAAGAATAGACAGAACAAGAAAATTACCAGCCACTACTTTGATGCGTGCTTTATTATTCGAGACGGATGAAGAGATTATCGAAGCTCTTGGTGACTCAACTACTTTAAGAGCCACTTTAGAAAAAGAAGTATCTCAAAATTCGACTGAAGCCCTTATAGAAATATATAAGAAGTTAAAGCCAGGAGACCCTGCTTCTAGAGAATCTGCAGAGCCATTAATAAATAATTTATTCTTTGATGCTCGTAGATATGATTTAGCAAAAGCGGGAAGATATAAATTCAATAAAAAATTAGCCCTTAGAGATAGAATTAGAGAAAAATATTCAGCAAAAGACTACACTTCTGAAGATGGAGAAATCTTAGTGACTAAAGGTGAATTCATCACATTGGAAAAAGCTATTGAGATTGAAAATGCAGGTATTAATACTGTAGATGTAAAGCTTGATAATGCTAACGAAAATGTCATAAGAGTCGTAGGAAATCATTTTGTAGATTTGAATGCATTTTACGAGTTGAATGGATTAGATATTGAGGGATTGGGTCTTTCTGAAAAAGTATATTATCCAGTGATGAGAGAAATCATTGAATCATTTACAGATGAGATGACTGATAAAGAAAAGATTAAGTTAATTGCTAAGAGAAAAGAAGAATTATCTCCAAAGCATGTTACTTTATCTGATATCTTGGCAAGCTTTAGTTATCAACTAAATCTATACGAATATGTTGGCGAGATGGATGATATAGATCATCTTGGTAACAGAAGAGTTAGAGCGGTTGGGGAACTTTTACAAAACCAATTTAGAATTGGTCTTTCTAGGATGGAAAGAGTAGTAAGAGAAAGAATGACTACAAGCGATCAAGAAATGCTAACACCACAAGGACTATTAAATATTAGACCGGTAACTGCAGCAATTAAAGAATTCTTTGGCTCTTCTCAGTTATCACAATTCATGGACCAAACAAATCCTATGAGTGAACTTACTCATAAGAGAAGACTTTCTGCATTGGGTCCTGGTGGTCTTTCAAGGGATAGAGCTGGATACGAAGTAAGAGACGTTCACGACTCTCACTACGGTAGAGTTTGTCCTATAGAAACTCCTGAAGGTCCAAACATCGGACTTATCACATCACTTACTACTTATGGTCGTATCAATGGATATGGATTTATTGAAACACCATATAGAAAAGTTGAACCAGGAACAGGAAGAGTAACAACTGAGATAGTTTACCTTACTGCAGATGAAGAAGATAAATTCATCATCGCTCAAGCCAATGAACCTCTTGATGAAAATGGTATATTTGTACATGAGAGAGTTTCTGGTAGAGGTATCGATGGTGTAAATGATATATATTTAAAGGAAGAAATTCAATTTATGGACGTATCACCTCAACAGATAGTATCTGTAGGTGCTTCCATGATTCCTTTCTTAGAAAATGACGACGCTACTAGAGCGCTAATGGGTGCGAACATGCAAAGACAAGCGGTTCCGCTATTAAAAGCTGAAGCGCCAATTATCGCAACAGGTATCGAACATAGAGCTGCAAAAGATTCAGGGGTAGTAATCGTTGCTAAAAACGATGGTACTGTATCTTATGTTGGGGATTCTAAGATAAAGATAGAAAAAGACATGCCTGATGAATCAGGTAAAGTTGACGTATATGATGTTCTTAAATTTAAGAGAGCAAACCAAGGAACTACATTTAACCAAAGACCAATAGTTAGAGTTGGTGAGAGAGTTAAGGCTGGTGATATCATTGCTGATGGTCCTTCAACTGATTTGGGTGAGATAGCACTTGGTAAAAACATTTTGATAGCATTCATGACTTGGGAAGGTTATAACTACGAAGACGCGATGCTATTAAATGAAAAACTTGTTATTGATGATGTACTTACATCAGTTCATATAGAAGAACATAACTGTGAAGCTAGAGAAACAAAATTAGGACCTGAAGATATCACTCGTGACATCCCAAGCGTTGGTGATGAGATGAGAAAAGACCTAGATGAAGATGGTATCATTCGTATAGGTGCTGAAGTTCAAGCCGGAGATATCCTAGTTGGTAAGGTAACTCCTAAGGGAGAAACTGAACTATCACCAGAAGAAAGATTGTTAAGAGCAATATTTGGTGAAAAAGCTAGAGAAGTTAGAGATACTTCATTAAGAGTTCCTCATGGGGAAGCTGGTGTAGTAGTAGATGTTAAGAGTTATTCAAGAGAAGCTGGTGATGAATTAGCGCCAGGTATTAGTAAGATTATTAGAGTTTATATAGCTACTAAGAGAAAAATCTCTGTTGGAGATAAAATGTGTGGACGTCATGGAAACAAAGGGGTTATCTCAAGGATAATGCCAGTTGAAGATATGCCATTTTTACCAAATGGTGATCCTGTACACATAGTATTAAATCCACTAGGGGTACCTTCTCGTATGAACCTTGGTCAAGTATTAGAAGTACATTTAGGTATGGCTGCTAAAAAACTTGGATGGCATGTTGCCACTCCTGTATTCGATGGAGCAAGTGATAAGGATATCGAAGAAGCTCTTGAAGCTGCAGGATATTCTAAAACAGGCAAGATTAAACTTAGAGATGGTAGAACAGGTGATTTCTTCGATGGAGAGGTAACAGTTGGATACATGTATATGTTGAAACTTCACCACTTAGTTGATGAAAAAATCCATGCTAGATCTACAGGACCTTACTCATTAGTAACTCAACAACCATTGGGTGGTAAAGCTCAATTCGGTGGACAAAGATTCGGAGAGATGGAAGTTTGGGCTCTTGAAGCATACGGCGCATCTCATACTTTACAAGAGATGTTAACTGTTAAATCCGATGATATAGTTGGAAGAGTTAAGACTTACGAAGCTATAGTTAAGGGTGAAAATATCCCTGAACCAGGAACTCCTGAATCATTCAAAGTATTAACTAAAGAATTACAAGCATTAGCATTAGATGTTAAGCTTTTAGATGAAAATGGTGAGCAAATTATATTTGTTGAAGACCCTGATGAGGCTGATGATTTCCATCAAATCGAAAGATCACTTGATGCACAGGAAGTTTATCCTGAAAAGAAATCTTACCTATCAAGATCAGAAGAATCACAAGACTACTCAGAAGACGATGAATATATCGATGATGATGTAGATGAAGATGATGGTTTTTCAATAACAGAGTTAGATGAAGACTAATATTTAACTAAAGAAGGGGGTATCTTCTTGAAAGAGATGACAAGTTTTGAAGCAATGCAAATCGGGATAGCATCTCCTGAGATGATGAGATCATGGTCTCGTGGGGAAGTTAAAAAGCCTGAAACTATCAATTACAGAACACTTAAGCCAGAAAAAGAAGGTTTATTCTGTGAAAAAATCTTTGGACCAACTAAAGATTTTGAATGTAATTGTGGAAAGTACAAGAGAATAAGATATAAGGGAGTCATCTGCGAAAAATGTGGTGTAGAAGTTACTAAAGCTAATGTTCGTAGGACAAGAATGGGACATATAGAATTAGCAACTCCAGTTTCTCATATTTGGTATTTTAAAGGAATACCATCTAGAATGGGTTTACTTCTAGATATGAGCCCTAAATCATTAGAAAAAGTACTATATTTTGCTAACTATGTAGTAACTGATCCTGGCGAATGCCAAGAACTAGTGAAAAAACAAGTGCTGACAGAAACAGAATACAATCACTATTATGACGAGTATGATGGAGAGTTTGAGGCTGAAATGGGTGCTGAAGCTATTCAAAAATTACTTGCAGATATAGATTTACAACAAGAACACGATCAATTAACTGAAGATTTAGAAACTGCAACAGGTCAAAAGAGAGTAAGAATCTATAGAAGACTTGAAGTAGTTGAATCATTTATTCAATCAGGTAACCAACCAGAATGGATGTGCTTAGATGTACTTCCAGTAATCCCACCTGATTTAAGACCTATGGTTCAGTTAGAAGGAGGCAGATTTGCCACTTCTGACTTAAATGATCTTTATAGAAGAGTTATAAATAGAAATAACAGATTAAAAAGACTTTTAGATATTGGAGCACCAGAAATTATCGTTAGAAACGAAAAAAGAATGCTTCAAGAAGCTGTAGATGCTTTAATAGATAATGGTAGAAGAGGTAAACCTGTTACAGGTGCTTCAAATAGACCACTTAAATCATTATCAGATATGCTTAAAGGTAAGACTGGTAGATTTAGACAAAACTTACTTGGTAAGAGGGTAGACTATTCTGGTAGATCCGTAATCGTAGTAGGACCAGAACTTAAATTTTACCAATGTGGTCTTCCAAAGGATATGGCATTAGAACTATTTAAGCCATTTATTATGGAAAAATTGGTTAAACATGGCGATGCATTAAACATCAAATCAGCTAAAAAATTAATCGAAAGAAAGAAGCCAGTTGTTTGGGGAGCTTTAGAGGAAGTTATTAAGGACCATCCGGTACTATTAAACAGAGCCCCAACTCTTCACAGACTTGGTATTCAAGCATTTGAGCCAGTTCTAGTAGAAGGTAAAGCCATTAAGCTTCACCCACTAGTAACTACAGCATACAATGCCGACTTCGATGGTGACCAAATGGCGGTTCACGTACCATTATCAGCGGAAGCTCAATCAGAAGCTAGACTTTTGATGATGAGTACAAACAACATCTTAGCACCAAAAGATGGTAAACCTATCACAACTCCTACTCAGGATATGGTATTAGGTTCTTACTACTTAACTTCAGAGTTCCAAGTTGAAAAAACAAACTTAGTTTTCAACGACTATGAAGAAATGCTAAAAGCATTAGAAAATAAGCTAGTTCATTTACATTCACTTGTAAAGATTAGGATTAAAACTAATGAAGAAGATAGAGGCCAAATCATAGAATCTACAGTAGGAAGATTTATTTTCAACTCAGGTATTCCTCAAGATTTAGGATATGTTGATAGAAATAAAGATAAATATTCCTTAGAAATTGATAGATTGGTTGATAGTAAAATGCTTTCATCTATCATTGAAAAATGTTTCTTAAGACATGGAAATATTAGAACAGCAAGACTTCTAGATTATATTAAATCACTTGGATTTAAGTATTCAACAATAGCAGCTATCTCTATATCTATGTCGGATGTAACTATCCCAGAAAAGAAACAAGAAATTATTGAAAGAGCTGAACAAAAAGTATTCGAGATTGAAGAACATACTAATATGGGTCTTTATACTGAAAAAGAAAGATACAATCAAGTAATCGATACTTGGACTAAAGCTACTGAAGAAATTGAAAAAGAATTATTGAAAAACCTTGAAGAAACAAATACTATCGCAATCATGGCTAATTCAGGAGCCAGAGGTAGTATTAGACAGATCAGACAGTTAGGTGGTATCCGTGGTCTGATGGCATCTACTACAGGAGCTACTATCGAAATTCCGGTAAAAGCTTCATTTAGGGAAGGTTTATCAGTGCAAGAGTTCTTTATCTCTACTCACGGTTCTAGAAAGGGTCTTTCTGATACAGCTATCAGAACTGCCGATTCAGGATACTTAACAAGAAGACTTGTAGATGTATCTCAAGATGTTATCGTAAGAGAAGAAGACTGTGGTACAAATTCTTATATAGAAGTAAGTGATTTTAGAGAAGGTAATGAGTTAATCGAATCATTAAATTCTAGAATAATTGGTAGGACTTCATTTGAAGACATCCTTCATCCAGTGACTGGAGAGATTATCGTTCATAAAAATGAGATTATTAGCGAAAGAATGGCTGATGAGATCACAAAAGAACATAAACTTGAGACATTTGATGGTAAGGGTGAGATCAAGATAATAAATAAAGTTAAGGTTAGATCAGTACTTGAATGTAAGGCTGAACACGGCGTATGTTCTAAGTGCTATGGTAGAAACTTAGCTACAGGAAAATCAGCTAATATCGGAGAAGCTGTTGGTATCATTGCTGCTCAATCAATCGGGGAACCAGGAACTCAGTTAACGATGAGAACATTCCACTCAGGTGGGGTTGCCGGAGGTGGAGCTATCACACAAGGTTTACCAAGGGTTGAAGAGTTATTTGAAGCTAGAAGACCAAAAGGACAAGCAATTATTGCTAGAAATGATGGTATAGTTTCATTTGAAAATGTTGATGGTAAAGTAGACGTTTATATCGGAAATGACGAAGAAAAAGTTAAATACAGTATCCCATACAATGTAACTGCTGTGGTTCAAGAAGGACAAGTGATGAAAATAGGAGACAAGATCTCTGAAGGTTCAATAAATCCTCATGAATTACTTGAGTTAATGGGAACAAAAGCCGTACAAGAATACATCATAAAAGAAGTTCAAAAGGTTTACAGACTTCAAGGGGTAGATATTGATGATAAACATATAGAAATTATCGTTAAGCAAATGCTTCAAAAAGTAAATGTTATGGACTCAGGTGATTCACGTATGTTAGCAGGAACTATGGTAAATAGAAGAACTGCTGAAGCGGAAAATGATCAATTAGCAGAAGAAGGAAAGAGAGTAGCAGAGCTTGAAAATACATTATTAGGTATCACAAAAGCTTCTATCGCATCAGATTCATTCTTATCTGCAGCATCATTCCAAGAAACTACTAAAGTTCTTACAGATGCATCAATCAAAGGTAAGACTGATAATTTACTTGGACTTAAAGAAAATATCATTATCGGTAAGTTAATTCCTGCCGGAACTGGTATCAAAAAGTATGCAAATGTAAAAATTAAGCATGAAAATCAAGTAAATGATGTCATTATGATGGATGATGTTAAAGAAGATGAAGCTATTTAGCCTAAAGGCTTGACATCGATTTTTAGTGGTGATAAAATTATAAAGGTTAAGTTGGAAGGCCATACCTATGGCCTTCTAATTTAAGTATATATAGCGAAAGTTGATATATAAATTTAAACAGAAGGAGGAAAATATGCCTACAATTAATCAATTAATTAGGAAGAACAGAGAAAGCGAAGTAAAAAAATCAAAGACACCAGCTCTTGGATACAACTTCAACACTCTAAGAAAAGAAAATACTAAGAGCAACAGCCCTCAAAAAAGAGGAGTATGTACTTCTGTAAGAACAGTAACTCCTAAAAAACCTAACTCAGCTTTGAGAAAGGTAGCCAGAGTAAGACTTACAAATGGTGCTGAAGTATTATCTTATATTCCAGGTATCGGCCATAACTTACAAGAACACAGTGTTGTACTTATAAGAGGTGGAAGGGTAAAGGACTTACCAGGTGTTAGATACCATATCATTAGAGGCGCGCTAGATACTGCTGGAGTTTCAGGTAGAAAACAAGGTAGATCTAAGTACGGTGCTAAAAAAGCTTAGTAAAGCAAATTAAATAATTGAAAGTGCATATTGTTTAGATTTATATATCAACTGTGCACTTATCGGTGAATCACCGAGTATCGGTGTTAAACCGAGTACCAATGAAATACTTATTAGTAAGGAGGGAAGAAAAGTGCCAAGAAAAAGTAATATACCTAAGAAAGAGGTAATGCCTGATCCAGTATATGGAGATAAGGTAGTTGCTAAATTAATCAATAACATAATGTTAGATGGTAAAAAAGGTACAGCTCAAAAGATCGTTTACGGAGCTTTCGAAGTTATCGCGCAAACAACAGGCGAAGAAGCTTTAGAAGTTTTCCAAAGAGCTATGACTAACATTATGCCATTGTTAGAAGTTAAGGCGAGAAGAATCGGGGGAGCTACTTACCAAGTACCAATGGAAGTAAGACCTGAAAGACGTCAAACTTTAGCATTAAGATGGATTACTACTTTTGCTAGAAAAAGAGGCGAAAAGACAATGATCGAAAGATTATCTAAAGAGCTTCTTGATGCAGCAAATAACACTGGAGCTAGTGTTAAGAGAAAAGAAGAAATGCACAGAATGGCTGATGCGAATAAAGCATTTGCTCATTATAGATATTAATCTCAGAGAGTTAAGGAGAAAAAAGTGCCAGATATTAAATTAGAACAAATCAGAAACGTTGGGATAATGGCTCATATCGATGCCGGTAAGACAACTGTTACTGAAAGAATTTTATTCTATACAGGCAAGATTCATAAAATGGGAGATACCCATGACGGTAGTGCAGTAATGGACGCTATGGATCAAGAAAAAGAAAGAGGAATTACAATCGCATCTGCGGCAACTACTGCTTATTGGAAAGACCACAGAATTAATATCATCGATACTCCAGGACACGTTGACTTCACAGTTGAAGTTGAAAGATCTCTTAGAGTACTAGATGGTGCTGTTGCATTATTCGATGCAAAAAGTGGTGTAGAACCTCAATCAGAAACTGTATGGAGACAAGCTGATAGATACGGAGTACCTCGTATGTGTTTCATCAACAAGATGGACGCTACAGGAGCAGACTTCTTCATGTCAGTACAAACAATTAAAGACAAACTTAAAGCAAATGCTGTACCAGTACAAATCCCAGTAGGATCTGAACATAATTTCGTAGGTCTTATCGACTTAATCGAAATGGAAGCAGAAATTTACTATGATGATTTAGGTAAAGATTTCAAAAAAGAAGAAATCCCAGCAGAGCTTCAAGAAAAAGCAGAAGAATATAGAAACGCTCTTATAGAAGCTGTATCAAATTCAAATGAAGATATTATGATGAAATATCTTGAAGGTGAAGAAATCACAGCTGAAGAATTAAGAGAAGCAGTTAGAGTATCAACAATTAACAGAGATATCTTCCCTGTACTTTGTGGGTCAGCCTACAAAAACAGAGGGGTTCAATTCCTAATTGATGCCATAGTTGATTTTATGCCATCACCAGTTGATGTACCAAACATCAAAGGAACTTTACCTAAGAAAAATGAAGATGAAGAAGATGTTGTTGAAGAAAGAGAATCATCAGTTGATGGACCATTTGCTGCATTAGCATTTAAGGTAGTAGCTGACCCATACGTTGGTAAGTTAACTTACTTTAGAGTTTACTCAGGTCAAATCACAGCAGGTTCTTATGTATATAACTCAACAAAAGGTAAGAGAGAAAGACTTGGTAGAATTATCGAGATGCACTCTAACCAAAGAAATGAAATCGAAGAAATCTCAGCTGGTAATATAGCAGCTGCTATCGGATTAAAAGATACAACTACAGGGGACACTCTATGTGATCAAGATGCTCAAATCATCCTTGAAAAAATGGAATTCCCAGAACCAGTTATATCTGTTGCGATCGAACCTAAGACTAAAGCATCACAAGAAAAAATGTCAATTGCTTTAAGTAAATTAGCTGAAGAAGATCCAACATTCCAAACTTATACAAACCAAGAAACTGGACAAACAATCATCGCAGGTATGGGTGAGCTTCACCTTGAAGTTATCGTAGAAAGATTGTTAAGAGAGTACAAGGTTGAAGCAAATGTAGGTAACCCACAAGTATCATATAGAGAATCTATTTCTAAGACAGCTGAAGCTGATGGAAAATTTGTTCGTCAATCAGGTGGACGTGGACAATACGGACATGTTAAACTTAGAGTAGAGCCAGGTGAAGCTGGACAAGGTATTATCTTCAAAGACGCAATCGTTGGAGGGGTAGTTCCTAGAGAATATATCAAATCTGTTGAAAACGGGGTTGTTGAAGCATGTAAATCAGGTGTTCTAGCAGGATACCCTATATTAGACTTAACAGTTACTTTATTCGATGGTTCTTACCACGAAGTTGACTCATCAGAAATGGCATTCCAAATTGCTGGTTCTATGGGACTTAAAGCAGCTGTTGAAAAAGCAGGTCCACTACTACTTGAACCTACTGAAAAAGTAGAAATCGTTACTCCTGAAGAATATCTTGGGGATGTAATGGGTGATGTTTCATCTAGAAGAGGACGTATCGAAGGAATGGATGCAAAAGATGGTACACAAATCATCACAGCATATATTCCACTATCAGAAATGTTCGGATATGCTACTGACCTTCGTTCAAACACTCAAGGTCGTGCGACTTATTCAATGCAATTTGATCATTATGATAGAGTACCAGAAAGCGTAAAAGAAAAAGTATTAGAAGGCAAAAAATCATCTTAGAGGAGGATAAAAATGGCTAAAGCTAAATTTGAAAAAACAAAACCACACGTAAATATCGGAACTATAGGTCACGTTGACCACGGTAAGACAACAACTACTGCAGCAATCACTTTAGTATTAAATAAAAGATTTGGTACTGGTGAATTCGTTGATTATGCAAATATCGACAAAGCTCCAGAAGAAAGAGAAAGAGGTATCACAATCAATACTTCTCACGTAGAGTATGAAACAGCTAACAGACACTATGCTCACGTTGACTGTCCAGGTCACGCGGACTACGTTAAAAACATGATCACTGGTGCTGCACAAATGGACGGCGGTATCTTAGTTGTATCTGCAGCTGATGGTCCAATGCCACAAACTAGAGAACATATCTTACTTGCAAGACAAGTTGGGGTTCCTAAATTAGTAGTATTCTTAAACAAAGAAGACCAAGTTGATGACCCAGAACTAATCGAATTAGTTGAAATGGAAGTTAGAGACCTATTATCTGAATACGAATATGATGGAGATAACACTCCAGTATTAGTAGGTTCAGGATTAAAAGCTCTTGAAGATCCAGACGGAGTTTGGGGAGACAAAATCGTAGCTCTTATGGAAGCTGTTGATGAGTGGATTCCACAACCAGAAAGAGATACTGACAAACCATTCCTAATGCCAGTAGAAGACGTATTCTCAATCACAGGTAGAGGTACAGTTGCTACAGGTAGAGTAGAAAGAGGAGTTGTTAAAGTTGGAGATACTGTACAAATCGTAGGATTAGTTGAAAAACCATCTGACGTAGTTGTTACAGGAGTAGAAATGTTCAGAAAACAACTTGACTTAGCTGAAGCTGGAGATAACATCGGAGCACTTTTAAGAGGTGTTACTAGAGATGATATCGAAAGAGGACAAGTATTAGCTAAACCAGGAACAATTAAACCACATACTAAGTTTGAAGGCGAAGTATACGTATTAACTAAAGATGAAGGTGGAAGACATACTCCATTCTTCTCAGGATACAGACCACAATTCTTCTTCAGAACTACAGATGTTACTGGAAATATAGAATTAGCAGAAGGCGTAGAAATGGTTATGCCTGGAGATAACGCTACTTTCACTATCGAATTAATCAGCCCAATCGCTATCGAAGAAGGTTTAAGATTCGCAGTTAGAGAAGGTGGAAGAACAGTTGCTTCTGGAGTTGTTTCTAAAATCCTTGCTTAATTAATTTAAGAACTTAAAGCTATATCAAAATAGCTCATATAAAACGGCCAACTCGTAAGAGTTAGCCGTTTTTACTTTTATACTTACACATATTCTGATATAATGATATAAATAATAAAAAGGGATGTGATGAAATGAGTCAATTTTATAGTTCAATTAGTAAGTACTATGGAAAGATATTTCCAGCAGACATGAAAAGAGTCGAATTTCTGTTACATGCGTCTAGGGATGGAGATGATGTATTAGATATAGCTTGCGGAAGCGGTGAGATTGCTAAGAAGATGCAAGATAATGGTAAGAATGTTTATGCTATTGATATAGAAGATGATATGGTCGAATTGGCTAGGGAAAAAGGCATTGATGCACATGTCATGGACATGCTTGAGCTACAAATAAAAAAGAAGTTTGATATGGTCTATTGTATAGGAAATTCTGTATCACATTTAGAAACAAAATTTGATTTAGATGATTTTTTATTTCAAATGCCAATGCTACTAAAAAAAGGTGGACATCTAGTGATTCATATCATTAACTTCCTAAGAATCTGGGATGAAAATGCACCAGATGGAGCTTTACTTTATGAATTGCCAGTTATAGAAAATGAAGGCGTTCGATTTGAAAGAAGATATTATAGAGAAAAAGATAAGATTAGATTTAATGCCATACTAAATGCAGATGGTGAGACTTTTGAAGACAATCAATTACTTCTTAATATTAACCCTAAGGATCTTATTAACTTTTTGATATCTTTGGGATTTGGTGTAAAGATTTATGGTGGTTTTAATAAAGCAGCTGAATTTGAAGCTAAAAAATCTTTTTCTTTTATATTAAAAGCTACAAGATTATAGTAAATAAAAAGTGGAGTATCAGATAACTGATATCCACTTATTTTTTAAGCTAATAAAATTAATGATAATGCCATAAATGCCATACCTGCGATACAGCCATAAATCGTAGTATGGTGATTTCCATACTCTTCTGCTGCTGGTAATAGCTCATCAAGCGAGATGAATGTCATGATACCGGCTACAGCTGCAAAGACGATACCTATCATAGCATCAGATGCATTATTCAAGAAGATGAAATATGCAAATAGTCCTCCAATTGGTTCTGCTATAGCAGATATAAATGAATATAGGAAGGCTTTTCTTTTGCTACCTGAACCATAATATACAGGAACTGCAACAGATATACCTTCTGGTATATTATGGATGGCTATAGCGACAGCTATAGGTATTCCTAAGGAAGGATCCTTCACTGTTGATATAAATGTTGCTATACCTTCTGGAAAGTTATGAATAGTGATTGCCAATGCTGTGAAAAATCCCATTTTCATAAGTTTATTTTTCTCAACTTTTGACATATTTTCTGGTTCTGTCTCAGGTGTTTCCTTAACATGCTCTATATCTTCAGTTGATTGCATCTCATGCGGGTTATGTGCTTCAGGTATAAGTTTATCTATAAGTGCTAATATAAGCATGCCTGCAAAAAAAGCAAGGACTGTATAAAGTAAAGCAGTCTTTTCACTATAGGTAGTTAAAAGCTGTTCTTGTGCTTTTGGCATGATATCTACAAAAGAGATAAATATCATGGCACCTGCTGAAAATCCTAGGCTTGCAGATAGAAATTTCGTATTTGTTTTTTTTGTGAAAAATAACAAAACAGTACCTACTAAGGTAGTTAAACCAGCTATCCCGGTTATCAAAAATGCTATTAATACATTGTGTTCCATATAATTTCCTCCATTACCAATTATAGCATAAAATCATATTTAATGCGTATTTACAAAAAAAACTAAATAAAATTTGACTTTTTGCTAGAAAACGTTTAAGATATCTATAATAAATAAAAGCTATCAAAGAGACAAGGATATGGATTCTCTACAGAGAGCTAGCGGTTGGTGGAAGCTAGCGAGATTGAAGTATGTGATATTCCCTCTTTGGCTGTCGGCTGAAGTTAGTAGGTTGGACCGGTTCTCACCGTTATATGAGTAGAGATTGTTGGATCTTGAGAGATGATTTTTTTAATCATACAAAGGGTGGTACCGCGGAAAGTTAATTCGTCCCTTGCTAGTAATAGCAAGGGACTTTTTTATTTCATAAAGTAACCCTAAAAACCAACAAATAAAATATTTTAGGAGAGGTTATGAAAAAGAAATTATTAGTAATTATGATGGCACTAGTGCTTGTTTTGACAGCATGCCAAGGACAAAACGCAGAGCAACCAACAGGAAATGAAGGCAAAGATAATACAGTTGAGACAGAAGGAAAGACATTAAAAGTAGGAGTGGTTCAATTAATGGAACATCAATCTTTAGATAATACTAGAGAGGGATTTGTAGATGAATTAAAGAAATCAGGTTTAGACGTTGATGTTGAGATAAACAATGCTCAAGGCGAGATAACAAATGCTAAAGCAATAGTAGATAAGTATGCATCTGATGGTGTTGATTTGATTTATGCGATAGCTACACCAGCAGCTGAAGCTGCTATGGCCGCTACGACAACTATTCCAATAGTATTTTCAGCGGTTACAGATCCAGTTGAAGCTCAATTGGTTGAAAGTGTTGAAAAACCAGGTGGAAATATTACTGGTGCATCCGATATGGTAGATGTTAAAAATCAATTAGCCTTATTTAAGGAAATTAATCCTGATATAAAGACTATAGGAATAATCTATTCAGCAGACGAATCTAACTCAGTTCAACAAGTTGAAAGCGTTGAAAAAATAGCTCCAGAAGTTGGTCTTGAAGTTAAGAAAGTAAGTATTCACACACTTTCAGATATCCCACAAGCGACAGAAAGTATAGTAGGTGATATAGATGGACTATACCTGTTATCAGATAATAAGGTTTCTAGTTCTACTACTGTAGTAACTGAGATCATGAATAGAGAAAAAGTACCAGTAGTGGCTACTGTAGAAGCTGATGTAAATCAAGGAGCATTAATATCAATTGGTATTGATTATACTGATTTAGGATCTATAGCTGGACAAAAAGCTTTAGAAATTCTAAAAGACAAGAAGAGTCCAAGTGAAGTACCAGTTTATGTACCAGATAAGTTTGCAAAAATAATAAATGTAGAAACACTAAATACTTTAGGACTAGATATTAATGCGAAAGTATTTGAAGGAGCAACACCGATAGGAGAATAGCATTTCACCTATAGTATAACAGTTAGATTGAGTAAGAGTTAGAGAGGTAATTATGAATTTTGTATTTTCAAGTATAGAACAAGGATTAATATATGCGGTATTGGCGATGGGAGTATATATTAGCTTTAAGATATTAAACATCCCAGATATGTCAGTTGAGGGAAGTTTCCCATTTGGAGCTATGATAACAGCGCTACTACTAAGCAAGGGTGTAAATCCTTTTGTAGCTACATTTGTTGCCTTCGTTGCGGGAATCATACCAGGAATCATATCATCTACAGTAGCCATAAAGCTTAAGATTAGTTCATTGCTTTCTGGAATACTAACGATGACGATGTTTTATACATTAAATCTAAAGGTTACTGGTAGACCAAATGCTCCAATGGCAAAGTTAACAAACATTTTTAGCTATATCAATACTGGAAATGAATATATCAATAAGATAATAGTGTTGGCGATAATAGTAGTTGTGATTAAGCTAATCATGGATTGGTTTTTTAGAACAAAAGCGGGTTATATGCTAATATCGACAGGTGATAATGAGAGTCTAGTGACATCTCTAGGCGAAAGTCCTGAAAAGTTCAAAATCATAGGTCTAGCTCTTGCGAATTCTTTAGTAGCATTATCAGGAAGTTTATTTGCTCAATCAGTTAAATTTGCTGATACGCAAATGGGCATTGGTACTTTGGTTATTGCTTTAGCATCCATCATCATCGGTGATACGATGTTTAGAAGAGGACAACTTAAAAGTACGACAATGGCCATTATTGGCGCGATAATATATAAGATAATTGGTGCAGTAGCCCTTTATGTAGGCTTAGATGCTAGTGACTTAAAACTAGTGAACTCACTAATAGTTATTATCTTTATAGCATACAATAACTCTTATGACAAAATTAGACAAAGATTAATTAAGTAGGTGGGTAAAATGTTAGAAATTAGAAACTTAAAAAAGAGCTTCAATAAAGGAAGCGAATTTGAAAATAGAATATTTGAGGATTTTAACTTAACTATTGAAGATAACACTTCTTTGGCTATCATTGGTTCAAATGGTTGTGGTAAATCTACACTTTTAAATCTTATCGCAGGTTCTCTTGATTCGGATGGTGGTTCAATAACGATTGATGGCGAAGAGATAACTAAAATCTCCGAGAAAAATAGGTCCATATATTTTGGAAGAGTTCATCAAGATCCTTCAAAAGGAGTTAGCCCATCACTTACTATACTTGAGAATATGGCTTTAGCTGATAATAAGAATAAGAAATTTAATCTTAGTAGATTAATTAAAAAAGATCGCATTAAATACTATAAGGAACTTCTAAGTACCCTAAACTTGGGCTTAGAAGATATGCTTGATAGGAAGGTATCTCTTCTATCTGGTGGCCAAAGACAATCACTTTCTCTTTTAATGGCTAGTATGAAAATGCCAAAGTTGCTTCTTTTAGATGAGCATACGGCATCTCTTGACCCAAGCACATCAAAGGTAGTTATGGATAAGACTCAAGAATTAATTAAGAAAAAGAACATCACAACTCTTATCATCACTCATAATATGAGAGACGCTGTAAATTATTCAGATAGAGTAATAATGTTAAAGGAAGGTAAAGTTGTTTTTGATGAGATGTCAAAAGATATCACTGAAACTGACCTTGATAAGATGTACTTAATCGGAAATTAATTGGAGGTATTATGGATAGATCAGAGGTAGTCTTTGTGGGGCATGGAAGCCCTATTAACGTCCTAATGGACAATAATTATACTAGAAACTGGAAGGCGCTAAGCACTCAATTAAAGAAGCCAAAAGCTATATTAGCAGTATCGGCTCATTGGTATACGGACAAATGTGCCATATCAGATAAAGAGTATCACAAGCAAATTTATGATATGTATGGATTTCCTGAAGAAATTTATCAGATTAAATATGAAGCAAAATCAGACAAAAATCTTGAAAATAAAGTATTAGAGCTTTTAAGTGATGATGTAAGGATTAATAACGACTGGGGATTAGATCATGGATTATGGTCTGTACTTAAGTTTATGTATCCTGAAGCGAACATCCCTTTAGTTATCATTTCTATAGATGCTAGAAAAAGTGCTATGGAGCATTTTACTATAGCTAGAAAGTTAAGGGATTTAAGACAGGAGGGGTATCTGGTACTTACAAGTGGAAATATAGTTCATAATTTGAGAATGGTTGACTGGGATAATCCTGGGCTTAGTCCAAGACTTGAAGCATTTGATGACATGGTGCTTGAGAAGATAAAAGCTAGGAAGTATCTGGACCTTGTCGAGTATAATAAACTGGAAGATGTGAATCTTGCATTTCCTACTCCAGATCATTATATCCCGCTTATATATGCGCTAGGATTTCTATATGAAGATGAGGAAACTTATGTATTCAATAGAGGTGGCGAGCTAGGAACCATTTCGATGACTAGCTATATTTGGAAATAAGAACAAAAAGACTTATTTGTTGTATTTGTGACCAATTAAATTGACTCTGATGGGATTAAAGTATAAACTAATGGAAGTAGTTGTATATTAAATTGATTCAAGCTTTTAGTTTTAAATGTTTCGTTCTCTTTAACTTATATATTACAAATAAAAATCTGCCAGAGTGCAGGATTGCTTCAAACGAAGCGATATGGAGAATGTCACATGAATAAAGGTACAGTTAAATGGTTCAACAACGATAAGGGATTTGGTTTTATTACAGGAGAAGATAATAAAGATCTTTTCGTACACCAAACTTCAATTCAATCTGAAGGATTCAGAACTTTAGAAGAAGGACAAGCAGTTTCTTACGAAGTTGAAGAAGATCAAAGAGGATTAAAAGCAGTTAACGTAGTTAAACTTTAATTTTAATACCATACCATGATGAACCGAAAGGAACATCATGGTTTTTTTGTTTTAAATGGAAATATGTATTTAGTGTTTTTTTTGACAAAAGCGCGCATGAGGCGTATACTGAAACTAGAAAGATTAAGTACTGATTAACATTTTAAGGAGAATTCAATGAAAACAGATTATACTAAATATGCCACACATCTTTTAATAGCATCAGCTGTTATCTATATCTTGGAAAAGATTATCATAATGATACCTGAATACATAGACAGGGTGAGGGGTAGCTATACAACTCCATTACCAACTGTAAGTATCTTTGAAAACAAATTAGTGGTGGCGATGATATTAATATCATTGGTGTTTTATGGAATCGATCTATATAAGAACTTTGAGACTCAAATTAAGAATTTAAAAAAAAAATAAAACTGTTGAGGAAACTCAACAGTTTTTTTGACAAAAGAATTGTCAATTCGTAGTTACTTTACAACTATATCATACTATCAATTTACTTAGTCCTTTTACATCGGTTATAAGAATCTTGCCTCTTGCGACTATTTTGATTAGTCCTAGGTCTTCGAATTGATTTAGTTTTCGACTCATAGTTTCTCTAGTGATTCCTGTGAATGAGCCAAGCTCCTCTTGATTTAGTGTCAGTTTAAGCAAGATGCCTTCATCAGTTTTTTGTCCATAGACTTTTACTAAATTCATTAGTACTTTGGCTACTTTTAAGTCCGCATTTATGACGCAGAGTCTATCGATTAACTCTTCGGATCTTCTGATTCGCTCGTATGATTTTTCTAGTACTTTCATAACGAATTTACTATTTTTAAGTAGGACATTGTGGAAGTCATCATTTGATATGGTTACCACGACTGTGTTTTTAAGCGCGGTACCATTGTAGACATATTTGTCTCCAGATAGTAGGTTAAGTCCGCCTACAAAATCACCCTTTTGATATATGTATAAGATTTGTTCACGTCCATCTGAAAGGTTCATAGCGATTTTCATGAAACCTTCATATATGATAAACATCTTTGAAGCAGGGTCGCCCGATTTAAAGATGGGATCACCCTTTTTAAAATAGAGAACTTCAAAGTTTGATTTCATACTTAAAAATTCCTCTTCCGACAGGAAAGCCAGAAGAGGAATATTTTTATAATTTAAATTGCCATTTTCATTAAAAATATCTGTTTTTTTCATAATATCCCTCAAGGGATATTTTACCACATTTATTTTTTTTGTGCTGATTTCATAGCATATAATACAATTTTCTTTGCATTGATTGCTTCTTGTTCGCTCATATTTCTCATACCTTTGAGTGCATAGTCGATACCAAGTTCTTCATATTTTTTTTCTCCCATATTATGGTAGGGAAGTATATCAAGAGCTTTGATGTTATTGTATTTGGCAAGTTCATAGCCGAGATCAAGCAATGCTTGTTTCTTGTATGTGATACCAGGGACTATAACATGACGTATCCAAGTGTCTATATTCTTTTCGTTAAGATAATTTAGAAAAGCAAGTATCTGCTTATTGCTATGTTTTGTTAGCTTTCTATGCTCATTATCATCGATATGCTTTATATCAAGCATCACTAAATCTGTTACTTTTAAAAGTCTATCAAAATCATGTAGATTTCTTTCAGATTTAGGATTAAAAGTTATTCCTGAAGTATCTAAACAAGTATGAATACCTCTTTGCTTGCAAGCTTCGAATAAATCGATAACAAATGGCATCTGTAGTAATGCCTCACCACCTGAAAGAGTGATGCCGCCATCTTTAAGAAATGGTTTATATGATTCGTAGTCGTCTAAGATTTCTTTGACGCTCATTTGAGTGCCACCATAAGTATTCCAAGTATCAGGATTGTGGCAATAAAGACATCTCATAGGACAGCCTTGTAAAAATAAAACATATCTTATGCCTGGTCCATCAACTGTTCCAAAGGTTTCTTTAGAATGAATGAATCCTATGGTTTCTAAACTCATTACATACCTTCGTGAAATGTTCTTGAGATTACGTCGTTTTGTTGTTCTTTAGTTAATTTATTAAAGTTTACTGCATATCCTGAAACTCTAACAGTAAGTTGAGGATATTTTTCAGGATGCTTTTGAGCATCTAATAAAGTTTCTTTTGTAAACACATTGATGTTTAGGTGATGTCCACCTTTTTCCATATATCCATCTAACATTGAAACAAGATTATCTATTTGTGCGTTATTTACCATAATTATCTCCTTTATTATTGAATCTTTGACTATTCGTCAATTCCTTCGTGTAGTGTAGGCACTGCACATGCCATATTTGTACAATCATCTATTATGATATCGTCAATATTTATATCGATATCTAAATCATCTAAATCTAATTCTCCAGCAAATACTTTTGAATCTTTACCTAAAGCATTTGGGATAATTGAAAATGTATTACTAATTCCGTCTTCTGCATTCTTAAATGGTATCTTAGCTACTGAAGAAAGAGAAGCTAATGCGCCAGAAGTATCTCTTTTATGCATTGGATTTGCACCAGGTGCAAATGGTTCGCCTTGTCTTCTTCCATCAGGGGTATTTCCTGTCTTTTTACCATAAACAACATTTGAAGTGATAGTTAAGATAGATTGTGTTGGCACACCATTTCTATAAACTTCATGGCTTCTAATTTTTTCCATAAATGAGTTAATAACATATACAGCTAGATCATCAGCTCTATCGTCGTTATTACCATACTTTGGATAGTCGCCTTCAGTAACATAATCTACTACATAACCATCCTCATCTCTTATTGCTTTAACTTTTGCATATTTGATAGCTGATAGTGAGTCTGCTACTACTGAAAGACCAGCTATACCAGTAGCGAAATATCTCTTAACTTCTCTATCGTGAAGTGACATTTGTAAACTTTCGTAAGCATATTTATCATGCATATAGTGGATGATATTTAATGTATTTACATATAGTTCTGCTAACCATTCCATCATAGCTTCGAATTTATCTTTTACTTCTTCAAAGTCTAAGTATTCTGAAGTGATTCTTTCATATTCAGGACCGATTTGTTCTTTCATCTTTTCGTCCATACCACCATTGATAGCATAAAGTAGACATTTTGCTAAGTTAGCTCTAGCTCCGAAAAATTGCATTTCTTTTCCTAATTTCATTGAAGATACACAACAAGCAATAGCATAGTCATCACCATGTTCTATTCTCATGATATCATCATTTTCATATTGAATTGATGAACTTAAGATAGACATCTTAGCACAGAATCTCTTAAAGTTTTCTGGTAATTGTGTTGACCAAAGAACTGTTAAGTTTGGTTCTGGTGAAGTGCCAAGATTTTCTAGCGTGTTCAAATATCTAAATGTGCTCTTAGTTACTAATGATTTTCCAGTTAAACTCATACCACCAAGTGATTCTGTAACCCAAGTTGGGTCTCCTGAGAATAATTCGTTATATTCAGGTGTTCTAGCAAACTTAACTAATCTCAATTTCATGATGAAATGATCGATTAATTCCTGAGCTTCTTTTTCAGTTAAAGTTCCTTCTTGTAAATCTCTTTCTATATAGACATCTAGGAAAGTAGCAGTACGTCCTAAACTCATAGCAGCACCATTTTGCTCTTTAACTGCTGCTAAGTATCCAAGATATGTCCATTGAATAGCTTCTGTAGCATTTGAAGCAGGTTGAGATATATCAAAACCGTAGATATTTCCTAACTCTTTAAGTTCTTTTAACGCTCTTAATTGATCTGAAAGTTCTTCTCTTAATCTAATATTATCTTCGGACATTGTTTTTGAAGTAGTTTGTTTTTGTTTCTTTTTATCTTCAATTAGATAATCAACACCATATAAAGCTACTCTTCTATAGTCACCGATGATACGTCCACGGCCGTAAGCATCTGGCAAACCTGTTACGATACCGCTATGTCTTGCTTTTTTCATCTCATCAGTATAGGCATCAAAAACACCTTGGTTATGAGTTTTTCTATATTTAGAAAATATCTCATGAACTCTATCTGATACCTTGTATCCATATGCTTCTAATGCAGTCTCACTAACTCTAATACCTCCAAAAGGTTGTAATGATCTTTTGAATGGTTTATCTGTTTGAAAACCTACTATTTTTTCTTTAGTTTCATCTAAGTAACCTGCTTTATGTGATGTAATGTTTGAGATAACATCAGTATCCATATCAAGGACACCACCTGCTTGTGCTTCTTTCTTATTCAAATCCATTACCATATCCCATAACTCAAGGGTATTTTCTGTAGGACCTTCTAAGAAGCTATCATCTCCTATGTACTCTGTGTAATTCTCTTGAATAAAGTCTCTGACATTGACTTCATTTTTCCAAGAATCGCCTTTAAAACCTCTCCATGCGTTCATAATTTTCCTCCAATTTCATAATTAACTCCGTTACAGCTTGTATTATATGGGATAAAAAAATTGCTGTCTGTGATTTGAATCACTTCACTGGCAAAATAACCCAATTAATTTCATGCATTTCACAATTTATGGTAAAATGATTGGGATGATTAGGTTAATGGAGGAGATATGAGTATATTAACAGTTACGAATTTGGACCACAGTTATGGTGGAAGACAAATTCTTAGTAATGTAAATTTTAGATTATTAAAAGGAGAACATGTGGGCCTTGTGGGTCCTAATGGAGAGGGTAAATCTTCCTTTATGAATATAATTACGGGCAAGTTGATTCCCGACCAAGGTAATATCGAATGGGCAAAGTATGTGAAGGTTGGGTATCTTGATCAGTTAGCTTCTTATGAAAAAGATGTTACCGTTAAGGAAGTTCTTCAAGATGCTTTTGTGGATTTATTTGAAAAAGAAGCTAGGATTAATGAAATTTACATGTCCATGGCAGATGTTGATGAAAGTGAGATGGATAGCTTAATGGAAGAGGTAGGCATACTTCAAGATATTATTGAACATAGAGACTTTTATGTAATTGATGCAAAGATAGATGAGATATCTAGAGCGATGGGGCTTCTTGATTTAGGCCTTGAGACGCCTTTTAAGGAACTTTCAGGAGGACAACGTTCAAAGGTGCTTCTTTGCAAATTACTTCTTGAAAAACCTGATATTTTGATGTTAGACGAGCCGACAAACTACTTGGATGAAGAACATATCGATTGGCTAAGAAGGTATTTGCAAGAATACGAAAATGCATTTATCCTTATTTCCCATGATATTTCTTTTCTAAATTCAGTTATCAACCTTATATATCATGTAGAGAATAATGAACTTAATAGATATGTGGGGGATTATTCTGAATTTGAGAGACTAAGGGATTTAAAGAAAAGACAAGTAGAGCAAGCATTTAAAAAGCAACAACAAGAAATTAGAGAACTTGAGGATTTTGTACAAAGAAATAAAGCGAGAGTAGCGACTAGAAATATGGCGATGTCCAGAAAGAAAATACTTGATAAGATGGAGAAAATCGAATTAGTACGCGAAAAGCCAAAACCAGAATTTGATATGAAACAAATAGGTTCTACTTCAAAGTTAATTTTCGAGACTAAGGACCTAATAATTGGTTATGATAAACCACTTACTCAGCCTTTAAACTTAAGGATGGATAGAGGAGATCGTATAGCTATTATTGGACCAAATGGTTTGGGAAAAACTACATTAATAAATACGATTCTAGGAAAGATTAAGCCAATTTCTGGAGAGATTCATTTTGGACAAAATCTTCATATCGGATATTTTGAACAAGAGATGGAATATGATACGCAAACGGCTATAGATGTATTATGGGATGAGTTTCCTTCACTTCAACAATTTGAAGTAAGAGCAGCTCTAGCTAAATGTGGACTGACTACTGAACAATATGAATCTCAAGTAAAGGTGCTTAGTGGTGGTGAAAAAGCAAAGGTTAGATTATGTAAGGTGATAAATAAACCTACAAACTTAGTGATGCTAGATGAACCAACTAACCATTTAGATAATGTGGCAAAAGATGAATTAAAAAGAGCCCTTAAAGAGTATAAGGGCGGGATTTTCTTAATATCACATGAGAGAGATTTCTATACAGAAATAGCTACTCAAATTTGGGATATGGAAGATTTTAGAGCTTAATATATTGAATTAAAAGATGAGTTTGAGATTAATTAAAATCCTTTATGATAAAGTGATTTTTATGAAAGTCTATAAGCCCATCTTTTTTCATTTTACCTAATTCTTTGGAAAGTGCTGACCTATCAACTCTTAGATAATCAGCCATTTCTTGCCTATTTAGAGAAATCATAAAATCGTTTGAGCCATGTGCATTTTTCTCATATGTAAGAAAAGAAACAACTCTATCACGAATGGATTTATCCATAGTGATGGCAATTTTTTTAGATAGCGCGATATTTTTCTTAGCTAGTGATCCTAGTAAGTTTGCTATCAGCCTAGTATGATATGAACATCTATAGTCACATAGAGAGATAATATTTGTGATATCTACAAAGAGTATCTCACAATTTTCTGAAGCAGTAACAGTAACTCCTAGTTCAAATCCTGGTAATGCAGCATAACTTTCTGCAAACATACCATATTGGGGGATTACATTAATGATGTTTTTATTTCCTAATATATCATAAAACTCTAGTGAGACTTGTCCAACGCTAACAAGCGCTACTGATGTGATAGTATCTCCATTATGTAATATAATCTCACCCTTTTTATAGGTTTTCTTATCAATTGTCAGACATTTGCACATTAGTTCAATTTCTTCAAGTGACATACCTTTGAAAAGTTCAAACTTTGATAATAATTGTATATTCATCTTACCTCCATGTTGTCATAACCACGTAATTTTAATTTTGATTATAATATAATTAAAATGAAAAAACAATATAAGGAGGAAATATGGAACAAAAAATGGTTGATATGTTTTGTTTTCAATGTCAAGAAACAGCACAAAACAAAGCATGTACAAAAGTTGGAGTATGTGGAAAAAATCCAGAAGTAGCAAATCTTCAAGATTTATTAATATATGTTACTAAGGGTTTATCGGTGGTAACACAAAGATTAAGGCAAGAGGGTAAGCAAGTGTCTCAAGATGTTAATCATCTAGTGACAGTAAACTTATTTACTACAATCACAAATGCAAACTTTGATAATGAGGCTATAGCAGAAAGAATAGCTTTAACATTAGATACAAAAAGAGAATTATTGTCTCAATTAGATTCAAAAGAAAATTTACCTGATGCATCAACTTGGGATGAATTAGCAGATAAATACATAGAAAAATCAGAAGAAGTAGGCATCTTAAATACTGAAGATGAAAATATTAGAAGCTTAAGAGAATTGATTACTTATGGTCTAAAAGGTCTAAGTGCATATAGTAAACATGCAAATGTACTTTTAGAAGATGATGTTGAGGTAGATACATTTATACAAGAAGCTTTAGCAAAGACTTTGGATGATAGTTTAACATTGGATGATTATGTAGCTTTAACACTACAAACTGGTGAGTATGGTGTTAAGGGAATGGCATTATTAGATAATGCTAATACAAAAGCTTATGGAAATCCTGAAATCACAACAGTCAATATCGGCGTTAGAAATAACCCTGGTATCATTATCTCTGGACATGATTTAAGAGATATGGAGATGTTGCTTGAACAAACAAAGGATAGTGGCGTTGATGTGTATACACATTCTGAGATGCTTCCTGCAAATTACTATCCAGTATTTAAAAAATATGATCATTTTGCAGGAAACTATGGTAATGCTTGGTGGAAACAAAAAGATGAGTTTGAAAGTTTTAACGGACCAATTCTTATGACTACTAACTGTATAGTGCCTCCAAAGGATAGCTATAAAGATAGGATGTTTACTACAGGTGCAGCAGGATATCCAGGATGTAAGCATATTGAAGGTGGTATTGGAGAAGTGAAAGATTTTTCTGAAATCATCGAATTAGCTAAGACATGTCAACCTCCAACAGAGATAGAAACAGGTACTATTGTTGGTGGATTTGCTCATAATCAAGTATTTGCATTAGCTGATAAGATTGTCGAAGCCGTTAAGGGTGGAGCTATATCAAAATTCGTAGTTATGGCTGGCTGTGATGGTAGACAAAAGGGAAGAAACTACTATACAGAATTTGCTGAAGCATTACCAAAAGATGCAGTTATATTAACAGCAGGTTGTGCAAAATACAGATACAATAAATTAAACCTTGGAGATATAGGTGGCATCCCAAGAGTTTTAGATGCTGGACAATGTAACGATTCATATTCATTAGCTTTAACAGCATTAAAACTTCAAGAAGTATTTGAACTAGAATCTATTAATGATTTACCTATTATCTACAACATAGCTTGGTATGAACAAAAGGCAGTAATAGTACTTTTAGCATTATTATATCTAGGAGTAAAGAATATTCACTTAGGGCCAACATTACCAGCATTCTTATCACCAGCTGTAGTTGATGTATTAGTAGAAAACTTTAATATATCTGGAATTTCATCTGTTGAAGAGGATTTAGAATTATTTTTTGGGTAATATGATACTATAAATATCATTATGTTTGAATGGAGAGTCTATGAATATTAATAAAAACTATGCATGTGATAAATGCGGTTTATGTATAAATAAAATTGAGATTTTTGAAGATTTCGATGCAGTTGAACAAATGAGTATTGCTAGCCAAGCGATGCATGAATTTTATAAAAAAGGTTCTATTATATTTTCACCACAAGATGCGGCGAACAGGATAATCATTATCACGAAAGGTAAGTTAAAGCTATCTGATTATGATGATGAAGGTAAAGAATATATCTATGATATAGCTACTTCTGGTGACATAATAGGCGAAGAAACACTTTTTTCTGATGATTCATATGGTATGTTTGGCGAGGCTTTAACTGATATTAATATATGCATATTATCGAGTGATTCTCTTGAAGAATTGATTGCTTTAGATTCTGATTTTAGAAATAAGTTCATTAAAAGTTTGGGTAGAAAGTTTATGAAACAAAGACAGGAAAATAAACTTTTGTCTATTTTTGATGCAAAAGATAGGCTATATCAGTTCCTTTTAATGAGATCTAGAAAAGTAAATTCAAACGTAATCGAACTAACAAGAGACAATATTGCCTCTACTATTAACGTGTCTAGAGAAACAGTATCTAGAAAGTTAAAAGAACTTGAAGAAGAGGGAACAATTGAACTAGTTGGATACAAGAAAATAATCATCAAGAAATAAAAAAAAGCTGAAGAATTTTAAATTCTTCAGCTTTTTGTGATATATGACACAGAAATTAATTCTCTAAATATGTAAACTAAAAGTGTAAAGAATAACTTATACATATGATTTTTGGGGAGGTAATATGGTAACTAAAGATACAAAACTTAAAGATATCGTAAACGATAGTCCAGTGACTATGGATTTATTTAATGATTTGAACATTGATTATTGCTGCAATGGAGCTGATTCAATTGAAGTAGCTGCAAATAAGCAAAACCTTGATGTTAATAGCCTAATTAAACTAATAGAAAAGAAGAAAGAAGAAAAAACTGAAACTTCTAATGACAGAACTAGTGATATCGAGGCATTTAGAGAACTTTCTATTAGAGATATGATTAAGCATCTTAAATTTACACATCATCAAGAGGAAAGAGCTATGCTTCAAGAGCTTGATGGACTTGTAAATAAGATTTTATTGGCACATTATAGTTCACATAGTGAAGAATTAATAGAACTTCATAGACTTTTTGGAAAACTTAAAAATGAGCTAGAAGCACATTTTGCAAAGGAAGAAAAACTAATATTTCCTTTAATGAATCAAAATGAAAATCCATCACAAGAAGTGATTGATTATATAAATGTTCTTGAAAAAGAGCATGATGAGGCAGGCACTATTATTAAGGAAATGCAAGCATTGACAAATAACTTTACTACACCGCAAGATGCATGCATGACTTATGAAAGAACGTATTTATTACTAAATGAATTAGTAGAAGATATTTTCGTACATATCTTCAAAGAAAATTCCATACTTTTTCCAAAGTATGAAAATCAAAAATTATAGGAGGCAATATGAAATTTAATGTTAAAAACAATGTAGATTGGGTTGGTAAAATTGACTGGGAATTAGAAGAATTCCATGGATCAGATTATTCTGTTACTAAAGGTTCAAGCCAAAATGCTTACCTAATAAGAGAAGAAAAAACAGTGCTTATCGATACAGTTTGGACTCCACATGATGAAGAATTTATCGAAAATCTAAAAAAAGAAATAGACTTAAATGAAATAGATTATATCATAGCAAACCACGGCGAAGTTGACCATAGTGGTTCTTTACCAGCTTTAATGAAATTAATCCCAGATACACCGATTTATTGTACAGCAAACGCAGTTAAATCACTTACTGGACAATTTCACCATCCAGAATGGAACTTCAATGTAGTTAAAACTGGCGATACATTAGATATCGGTAACGGCAAACAATTAGTATTTGTTGAGATGAGAATGCTTCACTGGCCAGACTCAATGGCAACATATTTAACAGGTGATAATATACTATTCTCAAATGATGCTTTTGGACAACATATCGCAGTTTCTGGAATGTTTAATGACACAGCTAACCAAGCAGATTTATGGGAACAAGCAATGAAATACTATGCTAATATCCTAAATCCATTCTCTCCTCTAGTACTAAAGAAGATTGAAGAAATAGTTGGATTTAACCTACCTATAGATATTATCGCGCCAAGCCATGGAGTGATTTGGAGAGATAATCCACTACAAATCGTTGAAGCTTATGCTAAATGGGCTGATGCTTATCAAGAAGATCAAGTAACTATTTTCTATGATACTATGTGGGAATCAACAACAAAAATGGCACATAGAATAGCTGACGAAGTAACTAAACTTTCACCAGGAACAACTGTAAAAGTATTTAATATTGCTTCATCAGATAGAAATGACCTTATGACAGAAGTTTTCAAATCAAAAGCAATCGCAGTAGGTTCACCAACAGTAACAAGCTCAATATTAACAACAGTAGCTGGTTGGTTACATTTCTTAACAGAACTAAAATTTGTTAACAAGAAAGCCGCAGTTTTCGGTTCATATGGATGGTCTGGAGAAGGTAATAAAGTATTAAGAGAAAAATTAGAAGAAGCTAAATTTGAAGTAGTTGAACCAGAAATTAGAGTTCAATGGAGACCAGAAGATAAAGATTTAAGCGAAGCTAGATCAATAGCGGAAGCTTTATTAAGATAAGGAAGATTAATGGAAAGAAAAGAAAGACTAAAAGAGCTAATCCTTGACCTTCATAATGGTGTAGATGAAGAAATAGTCAAGGAAAGCTTTAAGAAAGAATTTGGACATGTTAGTACAGTTGAGATATCACAAATAGAACAACAATTGATGGAAGAGGGCATGGAAGTAGAAGAAATTCAAAAACTTTGCAATGTCCATGCATCAGTTTTCACTGGGAATATTGCTGATTTGCATACTCTAGATCAAGTTGACAGTGAAATGGGCCACCCGCTATTTGTTTTTAGAAAAGAAAACTACGGTCTTCATTTATTTATAGAAAACGAATTAAAGCCTATGATGGAAACATTCAAAAATGATCCATCAGAAAACAATAGAAAAGACCTTATGGCATTGGTAAAAAACCTTGCTGAGGTAGATAAACACTATTCTAGAAAAGAAAACCTAATGTTTCCATATCTAGAAAAGAATGGTATCCACGGACCTACACAAGTAATGTGGGGCAAGGATGATGAAGTTAGAGACCTTATTAAACTGGTATTAACAAGAAATCTTGATAATAAGGGCCTAATCAATGCTATTGAAAATGCTATAGAAGAAGTTGAATCAATGATTCTAAAGGAAAATGACATCCTTTCACCACTGCTTCTAAAAAACATTAAACCATATGAATGGTTAGTGATTGCAGATGCATCACCAGCGATTGGTTATGTATTTAATGGTGCTATAGAAGGAGCTTCACCATCTGATGCAAATCATTGGTTGATGCAAAACTCAAATACCGATGGCGAAGAAACACCAAATCAAGAAGAAAATATAGACTTTGTTCAAGAAGGATATATTAAGTTCCCATCAGGACTTATCAAGTTTGAAGACATGGTTCATATGATGAACACATCTCCACAGGATTTTACCTATATTGATAAGGATGATAAGGTTAGGTATTTTTCAGAAGGTAAGCATCCAGTATTTGCAAGGACAAGAACAATCATTGGTCGTGATGTAAGACATTGTCATCCACCAAAAGCTGTTCCAGTAGTAAATCAAATGCTAATAGACTTCAAAGCTGGTACTAAAGATGAAGAAACTCGTATCATCACGCCAGGTACAAAGGTCCTACTAGTTAGATACTATGCAGTAAGAGATGAAAAGGGCGAATATATCGGAACACTAGAATTAACAGAAGAGATATCAAAAATCGTAGACATGGTCAACGAACTAAGAAGTAAATAAAAAAGGAAGGTAGTTTGCGTACGCAACTACCTTTTTTATAATTAAAAAAGAAGATTGTGCGAGCAAAATCTGTCATAATATTGGCTATACCATGGTTTCTTTGATTTTGGGCGTCAACCATGGCACGTTACCGTGCTGAAATACCATGGTTGAGTCCACTTTTAGGGTCCAACCATGGTATGTTACTGTTGAAAAATACCAAGGTTAGTGTCCATTTTAGGGTTCAGCCATGGCATGTAAAACTTTCACAATACCAAGGCTGTGACTGGTTTTCAGGGGTAACCATGGTATGTTTTAGATTTTTGGTACCATGGTTGGACCCATTTTTGCCCTGTAGGCATGGTATGACGTCGAAAATTCGTACCATGGTTAACATCATTTTTTCCATGTAGCCATGGTATTAGCGATTATTTCACAAAAAAAAGCGACTGTAAGGTCGCTTTTCTAATGTGGAAGCTTGCTTAGCAAACTACATTTGTATCACATAGCTGTTGTCGTCTAGGTTGATGGTGATTTTAGTGCCATCACTGTAAACTGATTGTTGAAGTGATGGGTTGTTGTTGATGAAATGATGGGAGAGCATTTCACAATGGGCAAGCTTGGATTGAAGATTAGATACAATCTTTGCTCTGTTGATGTTTGCTACTATTTCTTTTGTCTGTTCATCATCAAAGGCTCCATCAGTGTTTGGATAAGCTCCATCTCTCACTAGATAAGGCATGCCTGCATTTAGTAGAGCATATAGCATATAGTCTTCGTGGTCATCAGTTTTTGGTTCCATTATCCATGGTGAGATAAATGCGTCATGATAAACTAGATTAAATAATGGAACAGGGATACCAAAGCGTGGTGCATTTGGTTTATTTAACATAAACTCATATGGCGTGTAGTGTGCAAATACTAGTTCTCTCATAGCCCAGTCGTTAGCTTCTTCAGAACTTGGGACAATATTGTGAGCGTTTAGAAATCCAAAGCATTTGTTCCTATATTCAAGACTTTCTTTTCTAGTGATTTTGTGGTCTGGATGGAAACACTCATCGGCTTCATTGCAGGTAAAAACATCAAGATAACTACAATCAGGATGGATGTTATTATTAAAGATTTCGGTAAAATTTCTCACAACATAATCAAACGATTTTTTAGTACACATATAGGTTTGATGGCCACCAGCCCAAATAGTTTGTTCAGGTATGCTCATATCTTTTCTATGAACGGCATTTTCTTTATCAAAGGTTTTTGCATCAAAATAATAGTCGCGATATTGGTCATGAAGTCCAATTAAATCACCGTTTTCTTGAATATAGTCTACAAGTGATTTAAGACCATCCCAACCTCCAGCCTCCTCACAAGCTGGAAGATAGTCAGGGTGTTGGTTATCATAGCCCGGTTCGCCCCAGCCATCAAGATGTAAATAGATCTTTGAAGCTCCAAGTTTCTTATAATACTCGATTTCTTTTCTTCTATCTTCAAAAGAAACAACTCTAGTGTTTGCACTTGGATTTTCATGGTCATAAAATCTTGACTCAGGCACTATATTTGTCTTAATTGCTGTATGCACCACGGATGCTCCAATTAATTTGTCCACATTATTGTTTTCATTTGCTTTATCTTTTAATGATTTAAATATGTTATTTGTAATGGCATATTCACGATAGCTTTTTGCCATTGAATTATAGGAAGCGCCTGTATCTTCTAGCTTAAGCCTAATCTTTCTTTGATATCTTAACTTTCCTAAACTTTGAAGCCATCTAACTTTTAGCTCTTTTGTTGGACCATTCTTAGGGTGATAAAAACTATACTTAGCATCCCATGGAGTCTCTAATATAAACATCCATGATGAACCATTTTCAACTTGTCCAAACCAAGGCATATATGCTGCAGCTGATCCAAATTGACCGTCAAAATGAATGTCTTTTAATTCATTTGGCCAATTCCTAGGAATTATCTGCCCTTGTTGATACGGGATAACACTGTAATTATTCATATCAAGAGATTTAGACTTATTGGCATTGCTTAGGAGTGGTATAGGCCATTGAATCTCAACTATATCGATATCTGGGTCGACTATTGGCTCAAGTTCGAAAATGATATCATTGGTAGATTTTTCTATTGATATTCTTGTTGTGAATTCTAAATCTTTAAGAAATTTTCTCTTAAACTTCTTATACGTAATTTCGTATCCGATATTAGTATCTGAAGCAAAAATCTCGATGGAAATCTTTGATGCGTCATTAAAGTTGATTTGCCTATCGGGTAAAATGATTTTTCCTACCACTTCATCTAATTTAAATTCATAATCGTTTTTTGTAAAATGAAATTCTCCTTTACCTCTATGTAAGATGCATGTATCTTTACTACAAATTTCTGATTTATCTTTATATCTCATAATTATCTCCTTTAGAATATAGTATAGCATTAATTTTATTTTTCTAATAAATAATTTATATCATCAAAAACCATTTAGAATGTTGTATAATATATAGAAATGATTAAATTAGGTAGGTGAAATTATGGCTAAATTATATTTTAGATACGGAGCGATGAATTCTGGAAAATCAACAGCGCTAATTCAAGTAGCTCACAATTATGAAGAAAGAGGGATGAAGGTAAAGCTTTTAAAGCCTGCGATAGATACAAAAGGTGATCAAAGTCTAGTCTCACGTATAGGTGTTGAAAGAAAAGTAGACTATGTTATCCATAAGTATGATGATTTGTTTGAACTTTTTGATACTATAACAGGAGGAGAGAAAATAGCCTGTTTCTTAGTTGATGAGTCTCAATTCTTAACAGAAGAACAAGTAGACCAGTTAATGAAAATTGCTTCAGTTAGGAAAGTTCCAGTAATATGTTATGGACTTAGAACCGACTTTATGACAAATGGATTTGAAGGTTCAAAAAGGTTACTATTGATAGCACATAGTTTAGAAGAATTAAAAACAATATGTAGATGCGGCAAGAAAGCGGTACTTAATGGAAGAAAAATCAACGGGGAGTTCGTATTTGAAGGCGAGCAAGTCGCTATAGATGATCACGATGAGATCGATTATGAATCACTATGCGTTGATTGCTACTATAAGTATAAGGATGCTGTTAAATAATCATAGACGATTTCAGCGGTGGGAGGTTATATGATTTATGTATTCACTATTATTAGTATAGTACTTTTTATTTATAGCTTTACTAGAGATAAAAGAAACTTAGTAAATGCGTTTTTGTTTTTGATATCAATTGCGATGATATATTTAAGTATTATTTCTCTAGCATATGAAAAGCTACCAAAGGTCCATATTTTTCTATTAGATGTCTTATATAAGATGCTTCCAATAAGTATATTAATATTTGCTATCTTAATGATAATCAATGGATTTGTAGTACTAAAGAAAGAAGGCAAGAGCTTATCAAATACATTACCGATTTTATTTGGTATTGGGATATTAATGTATGCGATTATATTTAAGCTATATTCTGATAATATTTATAAGCATATATCTAGTTATTGGATGATTTCTATATTTGCTAACTTATTTACACTAATATCTGCTCTATTTGCTCTATTTATGTTTGTATTTTTTGCACTATTGACATATTCGATACTTTATTTGTATCTTCCTAAGAAAAAGGATTATGACTTTATTATCATCCATGGATCAGGTCTAATAGATGGATATAAAGTCCCTCCATTGTTAGCAGCTAGAATTGACAAAGCTATTGAGGCTTATCAATTAAGGGAAATACAAGATGCTAAGATAATCGCGAGTGGAGGACAGGGATCTGATGAAAAAGTATCTGAAGCTAAAGCTATAACAGACTATTTGTTAGATAAAGGCATCGATAGAGATAGCATCATAATTGAAGA
The DNA here is from genome assembly GCA_012728755.1 of Tissierellia bacterium. Taxonomy (GTDB): domain Bacteria; phylum Bacillota; class Clostridia; order Tissierellales; family Peptoniphilaceae; genus JAAYEL01. The sequence continues at coordinate 39,659 of JAAYEL010000032.1, forward strand.
CAAGTCAACGACAACCTATGAGAACCTAAAATTTTCTAAGGAGGTAGCTGAGAAGATTAAGGAAAATCCAAACTTCTTATTTATAAGCAATAACTATCATGTTTTCAGAACTACCATTTATGCTAGAAGGTTAAATATGAATGGAAATGGAGTAGGTGCCAAGACTGCGGGATACTATATACCAAGCGCATTTATCAGAGAATATATCGCGATTTTATTTAGATTAAAAAAAGTTATCATAGGCATCGTAGTAGCATTTATCATTTTCTTGATATTAACTAATTTGCCGATTCAATGATTAATAAGAAAAGCAAGCCATATCATGGCTTGCTTTTTTAAATTAAATGCGACTTTTAAGGTACACATTTTTATTCTTGGATCTCATTTGTTGGCTTGTGTGCGATTTCTCTCCATGTAACTCTTTTCTTAAATAGAGCGATAACGTGAATTGGCATCCAAGTTAATAGGAAAAACCAGAATGTTAATATTCCTTTAAGCATCGGGCGAATTTCTTGTTTTCTATATTTAATAGCAAAAAATCCTACAATTGTTGGAAATAAAAACGCACCAGCTAAAAGTCCAACCATATTCAATAAGAAATACTCAAATCTTAGAGTTAAAAACATAGTAAATAGGCCAATTGCTGAGGCAATTACAGTCATTACTTGCATATGTGTTGCTAATAGCATGATAAACATATCAAAACCATCTCTACCTTTTTGCTCAAAAGCATCTTTTAATGTATCTTTTCCATGAAGCTTTAAGTTTTGTTGGCTTCCAACGGACCAACGAATACGTTGATGCCAAGATTGGGATAAAGTAGTGGGCTGTTCGTCATAAATCACAGCAGTTGGTACAAAAGCTATATGCTCGCCGATTAGTGATGCTTGGATCGTAAACTCTACATCTTCAGTGATGGTATATGTTTCCCAACCACCAAGCTTTTTGATGACATCTTTTGTAAACATAAATCCAGTACCACTTATAAGACTATTCATACCAAGAGCTCTTCTTGGTTGATTGTAAAATATATTTACAGCCATATAAAATACTGAGTAAGCACTTGACATATATGTTTCGGTTGGATTCTTGCTATCTCTAAGTCCCATAGCTACATGGTCTCCAGCCACTATAGCCTTGTTCATTTCTTTTAAGAATTGATCATCAACTATGTTATCAGCATCAAATACCACAAAGGCATCAATATCATCACGCTTCATATAAGCATCAAGGGTTTGATTCAATA
>JAAYEL010000033.1 GCA_012728755.1 Tissierellia bacterium
CGTTCGGCTAAACCTAACATAATAAAATTATCAGACAATATCTTAGTCAAAATATGTGAATTCGATTGTGATATAACCCAAATGTTCTTTTCCATAAAAACCTCTAATAGAATTAAATAATCGCTTACCTTCTTATTATACCAAAAAGTGTGATTTAGTCTAACATTTATTGCAAATTTCTTGCTTTTATTCAATATTCCAGGTGAAATGTTAATAAACTTATGCTATTAATCAGAATTTCACCTGAATGTTAAATAATATTGCATTATTTTTGTGAAATGCATCCTACAAAATCTCGCTTATCTTGACTATTAGGGGCTAAAAGTCTATAATTATTACTAATTATTTGATATTACATAATAGAGAAAATCATTGGATTTTAATTAAAAGAGGAGTGCAAATGCAAAATTTAGATAAGAATTATAATCCGGCCTCATATGAAGCCAGGATTTATAAAAAGTGGGAAGAGGATGGCTATTTTGTAGCTAAAGTTGATAAAAATAAGAAACCATATTCAATGGTTATGCCACCTCCAAATGTCACTGGGCAGTTGCACATGGGACATGCATTAAATAATACTATTCAGGATATATTAACAAGATGGAAGAGAATGAGTGGATATTCTGCACTTTGGATTCCTGGTACAGATCATGCAAGTATCTCAACTGAAGCTAAGGTTGTTGAAAAGATTATTTCTGAAGGCAAATCCAAAGAAGAGCTTGGCAGAGAAGGCTTCTTAGAAGAAGCTTGGCAATGGACTGAGCTTTACGGTGGTACTATAAAAAAACAATTAAGAAAACTTGGAGTATCTTGCGATTGGTCAAGAGACTCATTTACTTTAGATGAAAAACTTTCAGAAGCAGTAGTAGAAGTATTCGTAAAGATGTATGAAGAAGGCTTGATTTATAAAGGCGAAAGAATCTTAAATTATTGCCCGTCATGCGACACTACAATCTCAGATGCTGAAGTAGAGCATGAAGATGAGCATGGACATTTATGGCATATAAATTATCCAATAAAAGATAGTAATGATTACATCACTATAGCAACTACAAGACCTGAAACTATGCTTGGAGACTTAGCAGTAGCAGTTAATCCAGAAGATGATAGATTTAAGCATTTAGTAGGAAAGACACTTGTACTTCCTCTTGTAGGCAGAGAGATACCAATAATAGCCGATAGCTATGTAGATATGGAATTTGGTTCTGGATTTGTTAAGATAACACCTTCGCATGATCCTAATGACTTTGAGATCGGAAAAAGACATGACTTAGGTCAATGTGTAGTAATAGAAAATGATGCGAGCATATCAGAAGGATATGGAAAATATTCTGGACTAGATAGATATGTAGCTCGTAAAGAAATCGTTAAGGACTTAGAGGAATTAGGTTTATTAAATAAAGTTGAAAACCACGACCACGCTGTAGGACATTGCGAAAGATGCGGGACTATTATAGAACCTCTAGTATCTGAACAATGGTTTGTAGCGATGAAAGATTTGGCAAAACCTGCTCTTGATGCATACAACAACGGCGAATTAGAAATCATTCCAGATAGATTTGGAAAGATCTATACAAATTGGCTAGAAAATATTAGAGATTGGAACATATCAAGACAATTATGGTGGGGGCATAGACTTCCTGTCTATTATTGTGATGATTGTGGTGAAGTAATCGTATCAAGAACTAGACCAGAAAAATGCAGTAAATGCGACTCAACTAATATTAGACAAGATGAAGACACTCTAGACACTTGGTTCTCATCTGCATTGTGGCCATTTTCAACACTTGGTTGGCCTGAAAAGTCAGAAGATTTTGACTATTTCTTCCCGACAGATGTACTAATCACAGGCTATGACATTATATTTTTCTGGGTTATTAGGATGGTATTTTCATCAATTCATAACACTGGAAAACTACCTTTTACAAAAGTATACTTAAATGGATTAGTAAGAGACTCTCAAGGTAGAAAAATGTCTAAATCTTTAGGAAACGGCATTGATCCATTAGTAGAGATTGAAAAATATGGCGCAGATGCTTTAAGATTCTCATTAGTTTCAGGTAACTCACCAGGAAATGATATGAGATATACTGACGAAAAGGCTCAATCAGTAAGAAATTTCGCAAATAAATTGTGGAATGCTTCTAGATTTATCTTCATGAATTTAGAAGAAGGAAAAGACTATACATTTGATAGAACAAAGCTAGAAATTGAAGATAAATGGATAGTATCTCGTATAAACACAGTGGCTAAGGATGTTAACAGACTCCTTGATAGCTTCGAGATAGGAGTTGCTGCAAGCAACTTATATGAATTTATTTGGTTTGAGTTTTGTGATTGGTATATAGAGTTTGTAAAAAATAGACTTTATAGCGATGATCAAGAAGCTAAAGATACAGCAATGATGACATTACTTTATGCATTAGATAATATCTTAAGATTACTTCATCCATTTATGCCATTTATCACTGAAGAGATTTATGGGTTAATTCCTAGTACAAGTGAAATGATAATTGTTTCAGACTATCCTGTTTTTGATGAAGCGGATGAATTTAGATGGGAAGAAGAATCGATAGCTACTATTGTTGATTCTATCACAGCTATCAGAAACCAAAGAGCAGAGTTAAAAGTACCAAATTCTAAGAAATCAAAACTTTATGTTTACTCAAGCGATAAAGCTATATTAGATTTATTTGAAAAACTTTCTTATAATTTAGTATCTTTGGCTTCAGTAAGCGAATTAGAAACTTTAACAACTGATCAAAATATCGATGAGACTATGCCAATAATCATGAAAGGATATAAACTATACCTTTCTTTACAAGGACTTATCGACTATCAAAAAGAATTGGATAGATTGACAGCAGAGAAAGAAAAAGTAGACTCAGAGATAAAAAGAGCAGAGGGTAAGTTGAATAACGAAAAATTCGTATCAAAAGCACCTCAAAAGCTAGTAGATGAAGAAAAGACAAAGCTTGAAAAATATAAAGCGATGCTAGAAGAAATTGAACTAAGTATTAAAGATGTTGAGAAAAGACTGTGATTAATTATTTGATTGCTTTCGTTGTTATAACGATACTTATTTCAATACAGTTAACACTTAACAGTATTTTAGTCATATTAAAGGACATTAGTAATAAACTTAAATTATACAAAAAAGAGGACGATTATGATCAATAAAAAAGAGAAAATACTATTTAATAAAGATGACATTAAACAAAGGGTTGAGAGATTAGGAAAAGAAATATCTGAACATTATGAAGGAGAATCTGTTATTGTTGTGCCACTGCTAAGAGGAAGCTTTATATTTGCTGCAGATTTAGTAAGAGAGATGACAGTACCTACCATAATTGACTTTATGACAACTTCTAGTTATGAAGATAGAGAAGAAAGTTCTGGAGAGGTTAATGTATTACAAGAACTAAGATATGATATCGAAGGAAAAAATGTATTATTGGTAGACGATATTTGTGATTCTGGAAATACTATGAAAAAAATCATTCAATTACTAGAAAAACAAGAACCTAAATCAATTAAGGTAGCAGTTATGTTAGATAAGCCATGTAGAAGACAAGCAGATGTGACTCCTGATTTTATTGGTGAGACTATCGAAGATGTATTCATAGTTGGCTATGGACTAAACTATGGTGACTATTATAGAAATATCCCATATATCTTCACATTTGAAGATTAATAAGGTCAGATGTATAGTAGATTTAGCGAATTATATGATTTATTGACTTTTGATATTGACTATCAAAAGTATGCTAGTAATATATTAGGATTTATTGAAAAAGAAAATATATCAAAACCAAATATGTTGGAAATAGGATGTGGGACTGGTAATCTAACTCAAGAATTAGCAAAGGAAGGATATAGTATCCTTGCATTTGATAATTCCATGGATATGCTAAATGTGGCATTTCCTAAACTTATAGATTTAGAAAACGTAAATGTAGTGATGCAAGATATGTATAAATTTGCTTATTTGAACTATGAGTTTGATGTGATAATCAGTTTACTCGATGTTATCAACTATATCTTAGATCCAGATAAAATAGAGAAGTTGTTTAAGAATATATATAGTGGACTTCGTGAAGGTGGTTTATTCATATTTGATATAAACTCAGAAGATAAGCTATTAAATGTTCTTGGAAATAACACTTATATATATGAGAGAGAAAATGTATTTTACACTTGGGAAAATACTCTTGATGATGATTTAGTGTATTTTGACTTAAATTTCTTTGTTAAAGAAGATGGTCTCTATGAAAGATTCAAGGAGACCCAAGTAGAAAGATATTATTCTATAGAATTTATCAAAAGCTTACTTGAAAAAGTGGGGTTTGTACAGATAGAATTTATCGATGAAGACACAGCTATGCCTGTTAATGAGAAAACTCAAAGAATCTTATTTAAGGCGAAAAAATAGAAAGGTGGATTTACCTAGTAAATCTAAGAGAATTATGAAATTATTGAAAAACGCTTTTGTATTTGTTTTGGTGATGGCAATGATACTTAATCCATTCGGTAGTAAGGTCATGGCATCAGAAACCTACACTTTATATAATGATGTAAAAGTATATTCGAATGCAATGGATGCAAAAAACAAAGTAAATAGTTCAACAGTTTATCCTGCAGGAGAATATTTTATTTACAAAGTATTTGATCAGATGCTAAATATTAGCAAAAAAGATGGAGTCCCAGGTGGCTGGATTAACCCAAGCGATAATATGCGTGTATTAAAAAAATCAAGCTTTGTGACTATGGGTACATCTGTAAATGTTAGAAGTAATCCACAAACTGGAAACAATATTATCGCTACAAAAAAACTTGGAGATATATTTGAAGGAGAGCTTTTAGCAAACGGATGGATTAGGCTACAAGTAAATGGTAGGGTAGGATATACTAGCGCTTATCTATATGGAGATATAGTTGATTTCCAAAATAGATATGTTAAATCAAGCGTAAATATTCGTTCAAACGGAAGTACGACATCAAAAGTAATCGGTTCGTTAAAGGCTGGTACACAGATAAATGGAGTTAAATCAGGAAATTGGTTTAAGTTTATATATAAAGGGCAAGTAGGTTATGTTTATATGGCTTTAACTTATCGTATTCCTAGCACAAAACCACTAACCTTGGATAATCCGATCAATCGTGAGATAAGAGTATCAGTAAATGTTAGAGAAGATAGGGACTTTAAGTCACAGATAGCATTTTTAGCAAAACCTGGTCAGATTTACCAAGGCCAAAAAGAAGGCGACTGGTTTAAGTTTATACATGAAGGAAACTATGTATATGCTTATTATCCTTTTACTATGCCAATAGAAGAACATCGATTGACTCATATCGAGGGTTCAGAAAATTGGACTGTAACATCAACTTTAAATGTAAGAAATGAATCACATACTAATGCTACAATCATGGGAAGCGTAAGTCCAGGATTAAAGATTAGCGGAGTTTTAGAAAATAATTGGGTCAAATTTATCTACAACGATGAGCATGCCTATGTATATAGTCAACACCTTGATAGAGAGATAGAAGAGGAAGAAAAATTGACACCATTAACTGATAAATCAGTAGCTACTGAAGAACAAATGGTTAAATACCTTTTGAGTGTTAATCCTACGATTTCTGATAAATATCTTAAACTAGCAAAGACATATCTAGTTGAAGGTGAGATAGAAGGAATTCGTGGCGATTTGGCTTTTGCACAAAGTTTGCTAGAGACGGGGAATTTCACCTTTGGTGGAGATGTAGCAGAAAGTCAAAATAATTATGCTGGTATAGGAGCCACAGGTGGTGGTAATCCTGGCAACTCATTTCCTACTCCAGAGATTGGAGTTAGGGCACAAATTCAGCATTTAAAAGCATATGCTAATACAGAGCCATTGGTTCAAGAGAATGTAGATCCTAGATTTCACTATGTGGTTAGAGCAAGTGCTCCATACCTTGAATGGTTGAGTATTCAACTAAATCCATATGGATACGGTTGGGCATACAATGCGAATTATGCTGAACTTATCTTAGGTATATTAGATAAGATTTTAGAACAATAAAAATCTACATTTCATATCAATTTATTTGAGGTTATTTGTCAAATGTGGTATATTATTATGGTAACTTAAATCAGGACCATAAGGATTTGATATGAGATACAGAAATATAACGGAGGAAAGAAATGGTTAAAGGAACAGTAAAATGGTTCAACGCTACTAAAGGGTATGGATTCCTTTCTACTGAAGATGGTCAAGATGTATTTGTACATTTTTCTGCTTTAGAAGACAAAGGTGAATTTAGAACTCTTGACGAAGGACAAGAAGTTGAATTCGAAATTGTTGAAGGCGAAAAAGGCCCTCAAGCTTCTAATGTAGTTAAATTATAATTGATTTTTAGAAGTAGCCCCTTTGAAAAAAGGGGCTTTAAATATTTTAGCGAGGTTATTATGAAAGATTATATATTAAGAGCGATAGATGAGACGAAAAGTACTCGTATATTCATCGCTAGAACCACTAATATGGTTCAAGAAATTAGAGAGATACATGGCTCATCTGCTACAGGTTCAGCAGCTATGGGTAGATTGGCGACTATGGCTTCTCTTATGGGTATAAACCTTAAATCAGACACTGATACTATCACATTAAAGACAGATGGTAATGGTATAGGTGGAAGGTTAATAGCAGTATCTGATGCTAGAGGACATGTTAGAGTAAATGCTACTAATCCAAAAGCTGATATCGGTCCAAATGAAAAGGGCAAATTAGATGTTGCTAGCTTTGTTGGTAGAGAAGGACAAATCGGAATCATCAGAGATTTTGGATTAAAAGAGCCTTATACAGGTGTATCTGAGATAGTTTCAGGCGAAATCGCAGAGGATTTTGCAAACTACTTTTTTAATTCTGAACAAACGCCATCAGTTGTTAGTTTAGGAGTACTTGTAGATACTGACCTATCTATTAAGGCTGCTGGAGGTATTTTTGTTCAACTATTACCGGGTGCTGAGGAAAGTTGTATAGAAAAGTTAGAGAAAATTATTCAAACTCTACCAGCTGTATCAACTATGATTAGTGAAGGCTTATCACCTGAAGATATATTAGAACAACAATTTGGTATACTTAATCCAGAGGTAATATCAACACAAGAAGTGCATTATGAATGTAACTGTAATTTAGATAGAGTGGAGCGTGCTCTTATCTCTATTGGTAAAAAAGATTTACAAGAGTTAAAAGAAGAAGATAAAGGCGTACAGATAGTATGCGATTTTTGTAAAAAAGAGTATAATTTTGATGAGGAAGATTTACAAGAGTTAATAGATAAATCAAATAAGTAAATTTGGGCCTGGAGGATTTATGGACGATTTCATATTTAGATTAGAGATACTTGGTGTTATCGCTTTTGCGGTAACAGGTGCATTAGATGCTATTGATTCCAAGATGGATTTATTAGGCGTCATAATATTAGGTGTCACTACCAGTGTTGGTGGAGGTATCATTAGAGATTTAGTTCTAGGGATAAATCCGCCTAAATCCTTTGTTAATCCCATTTACATTTATATAGCAACTATATCATCGTTATTGACATTTGCATGGACATATTATAAGAGAAATATAAAGAAAGAGTCGATAAAATTTCTATTTAATCAATGGCTAACTACATTCGATGCCATAGGTCTAGCAGTTTTTACTGTACTTGGTATGAATGTGGCATATTCTTTATCATATGATTATAGAGGTATAGTGTATGTATTTGTCGGAGTTATTACGGGCGTTGGAGGCGGTATCCTAAGAGATGTACTTAGCCAAAAGATGCCTTACATATTAGAGAGAAACATATATGCTTCTGCTTCTATTGTAGGTGCACTCGTACATTATTTCTTAATAAAGCATCAGATATTTACTCAGCCAGTTAGTATGATTATATCAATGCTAATTATTTTTACAGTTAGGATGGTAGCAGCTAAGTTTGAACTTAACCTACCTAAGGTAAGATAGTATGGCTGATTTACGACATAAAGTATTCACGCAGATAAACAAATTATTCATTACGAGTGCGAGTTTATTCTTTGTAGTTCGATATATCTCCCAAAAAATATTGATAAGATACATTTCACAAGGTACTAGCGAGATGGTAGCATTGTCCATTGGATTATTAGTATCATATCTACCTTATTTCATAAAAAATAATTTTGGATCACAAGATAAAAGCGACTGGGAAAAGCGTAAGCTAACTACATCACAGTTTGTATCGTTTGTACTAATAATATTATTTTTTAATGTAGTGTCTTATTTCTTCATAAGTGGTATAGACAATAGCTTTAACACACTTGGATATACAATTTTTAAGGTCGGACCAAGAGTGACTGATATTTATGACACTTTAAGCCTATTTATTTATTCGCTTATACTTGCGCCGATTTTTGAAGAGTTAATATATAGAGATTTTATATTAAAGAGACTAAGAAGATATGGTGAAGTATTCGCAATAGTTATCTCATCTTTATTATTTGGGTTAATTCATGGGAATATATCACAATTTATATCAAGTTTTCTTTTGGGAATAGTGCTAGGATATGTATATATCATTACGAATTCTGTAAAAACAACGATATTTCTTCATTTGGTAAACAATGCCTATGTGACAATTTATAATGAATTATTGTTTAGAAATGTTAAAGAGATTGGGTTTTATCAGGTGATACTCATTGTTGAACTTGTCATAAGCGTGTTTTTATTGATTTATGCTCTTTGGAATTTAAGAAAAGATTCAAATATGCATTTAAAAACAAATCTAAAAAGTCCTAATACGAACAGTAACTATAGATTATATTTTTACAGAATCACCACGATATTGGTTTTTATCTCATTTGCAGTAATCATGATATTGTCTATTAATAAGATTGGAGTTTAATATGGTATTAAAAAATGAAGTTCAAGAAACAATTAATCAAATACTTGATAGTATTGACTATAAAAGTGGAGATATTTTTGTAGTAGGTTGTTCTTCAAGTGAAGTGATAGGAGATAAGATTGGGACTAGCTCATCAGAAGAGGTGGGTGAAGAGATTTTTCTATCCATAAAAGAAATTTTGGATTCAAAACAAATCTTCATGGCATCGCAATGTTGCGAGCATTTAAATAGAGCCCTAGTTGTTGAGCGTGAACTAGCAGAGAAGAAAGACTTAGAAATAGTTTCTGTGATTCCTCAACCAAAAGCAGGTGGATCATTTGCTACAGCTGCTTATAAACATCTTAAGGATCCAGTAGTAGTTGAGTTTATTCAAGCAAATATCGGCCTAGATATAGGGGACACATTTATAGGTATGCATCTTAAACATGTATGTGTGCCACTAAGAATTGAAAGAAAAACAATAGGAAAAGCGCATATCACCCAAGCGTATTCAAGACCAAAACTAATTGGTGGAGAAAGGGCAAGATATTGATATCAAAGGTAAGTCTAACGACTTACCTTTTTTTGATTTATGAATATAAAAATGCTATTATATTCATAACATATAATCATATGTTAATACAGTTATTTTGAGAGGGAAATAATATGGATACAAAGAAAGTCAAGTTGTGGTAAATATCTTCTACTTTGATAGCAACAGCGTTTTTGCTATTTATCGGAATATTCTAATCACCAGAGGTAAAAGCTACAGCAGTTGATAATGAGGCACCAAAAGTACTTGATATACTTTTTGACAAATATGTATACAATGCGGGAGAGACGGTTAAAGGCAAGATAGTATTAGATGAAAAAAGTACTATTAAAGAATATTCGTTATCTATTATGAATGATTACGAATATGGTGATTGGAGTTTTGAAGAATATGCTGGTCAAGAATTTGCTCCAAAGATTAGCCAATATAGAGATTCCCAAGGTAGGTTAATAATAAATTTCAACTTAGAAATCCCAAGTGATGCTTATACAACAACTTATGGATTTTGGGATGTACAAGTATTTGATACTTCTGGAAATGAGACAAGAATTGGTTTTTATGATGATACAAACCTATCTAAAAAACATTTTAAGGTCGTTGGAAAATATGCGCCAAGTGTATATTATGTAAAAGAAGACTCTAGTTATGGATATTATAAGAGAGTTACTCCTACTTATAATAAATGGACTACAGTGTATCTAGTTAAAGGTCAAAGGTTTATTGGTGGAAAAGACGGAGATAAATTTATTTATAGATTAAAAGATGGTACAAAAGAAGAGATGCCATTTAATTTGGTGACAACAACACAAACACCTAGAACTAACTATACAATTGGTACAGTTAATATAAGAAATGCAAGTACAAATAAAGTAATTGCTACATTACCGATTGCCTCAACTGTTAATGGAATAGACAAAGGAATTAACACTTATTTTACCTACAATGGAATCCAAGCAAAGGTTAGTAATTCTGTTCTAGCCTATGGATAAAACAGTGTATACTACAGTAAAAATGCAAATGTTAGAAATCAAAATCTTGATGTAGTTGGTTTTAAAGTAAAAGGTGACTATTTTAATGGACTTAGAGTAGGTGACTATATTAGATTTGTAGAAAATGGAAAGATTCGATTAATTAACAAGAGTGTAGCATCAACTACACCAGTCTATGGAAATGCCTATACACTTGCGACTTCTAATGTAAGAGACTGGTACAATCAAGTAGTAAAGTCCTACAAGAGAGGAACATATATAAATGGTTTTTATGAAGAAGGATATGTACGCTTTGCAGGCAAAGATTTTACCGGAAAGGATGCCGAAGTCAAAGTCCATGCATCCCTAGTCAAATTCGATAATCCAAGGACTAGAACCCTAATTGCCACAGCCAATGTAAGAGATCAAGATCATAAAATCGTAGGAGTAAAAAGAGCTGGTCAAAAGATTTACTCAGTAAGGCTAGGCGACTACTACAGATTCTATGAAAATGGAGTTAAGTTCATACATCATAGTTTAGTTAAATAGAGATAAGAGGTAAGCCTTATGGCTTACCTTTTTTGGTGAAATGAGTGGAGGGGATGAAATGATAAAATATTATCTCTGAATTTTCTACGATTTACGGGTATATTTTGCGTTTCTCGATTTATGCCCGTAAATTTTTTAGCCAATTTTTAGAAATTTACGGTACTATTTTGCATTTCTTGATTTATGCCCGTAAAATGATCACTTTTGAAGATGATTGGGGCCCTTGGCATGTCTATATACTAAAATATTTTCATAAAATCAGCTCAAAATAGGTGGGTTGTACGGTCCTAACTGGCCATTTCACATATATGCCCGTAAATCGCATCAGTTTCGGGTGATAGTTGTACGGTCCTAACTCGGCATTTCACAAATATGACCGTAAATGGATGATATAGGAAGTTGATATAAATAAAGATAAGTAGGTAAGCCTTATGGCTTACCTTTTTTGTTATACAAATTTCATATAGGGTATAACTATTAAGAAAGATATATGTTAATACAAAATTAAGGAAGGAGAAAGCGATGATTTTGAAAAGGAAAGGTTTAAAGAAATTATTGGTAATGGTTTTAGTAATAGCATTTTTTGTGAGTATAGGGTTGGTACATAGTAATGAGGTAGAAGCGGCAGGGCTTGATACAGCTAGTCCAAAAGTCATTAATATAACTTTTGATAAAAAGGTATATCAGGCGGGTGATAAAGTAAGTGGGTCTTTAATCCTTGAAGAGGCTAGTGAGATAGA
>JAAYEL010000034.1 GCA_012728755.1 Tissierellia bacterium
ATCGAACATCCCGCAGACCGTTTTGTTCCTGTACTTTTACTTTTGTGAGACCCTCACGTAAGGTTGGATCCTTTTGATAGACTGGCTCCGGTGCCTTAATGACCTCTTCAACATACCGCTCATTAGTAACTCGAACAGTAAAGGGCGAATTAAACTCCGTTACGTTTAGTTTTGTCCCTGGTGCCAATACCTGATTACTCTCTTTAATAACATCTTGATTCATTACCATGAGTTGGTTAACGGAAATTGAATGTAAATACGCAATCCCTTCAATCATATCGAATTCTTTAACAGTATATGATTGGTATTTTGGTTCTGGACCAAACGTTAAATGATTTAAAACAGAGACTTCATCCAATAAAATATTACCAATGGATGCATAGCCTGTAGTTGTTTTAACCGACTCAAGCACTTTAAAATCAACAGCCTGTTCCCCATAACGCTTTAAAGAAGGAACCGTCTTCTTATCTTTCAATAAATCATAGGTCTTATCAGGAATATAACTTTTAATAAAAAGCTCCCTTGCACTATGGAAATCCGCAATATTCTTAACATAAATAACATCCCCATTGGTAAATTCAATCTTAGGAACATTAATCGCAACTAAATCATTACTATAAATATAATCAAAAATCTCAGAATCCTTATTTTCATAATTACTATAACTCATCGCTTCACTAATAAATAAATCTTCATGAAATCCCAAAATAGTATCTGGAAACGACTCAGAATACTCAGTGTTATAGACATCTTGAAGTTTAATTTCGATATACTCCCTATCAATAATATGACCCACCAAGTTATTCTTATAATATAGCTTATATAATGTCTTAGGAACTTCTAGGGTACTGACTACTTCTTGTTCAATAATCGCATTCTCAACACTGGTTAATGCCTGAACTTCACCGATATTAATAGGCTTTGGAGTTAAGAAATAGCCCATAAAAACACTGAGTCCTGCTGCTACTAAAAGAGCAATTCCTTGTTTAATATTCATTTTACTATTCATTAATCACTCACTCCCTTAATACTTAGCTCTCCTGAAATAATCTCAAACTGTCGCGCAGCGCGCAACCTACCTTTATATCCATTTAAATACTTAGATACCGTTTCAAGTGCCAACGCTTCGTTATTGGCTTCACCACTTAAATGCGCCAAAATTACGTCTTGAGTGCGATCGGATACAATCTTACTTAACACTCTACCGGCTTCATCATTTGATAAGTGCCCATAATCGGACAAAATACGCTGTTTTGTCATATAGGGCCTTTTGGTATTCATCAATAAATGAGGGTCATGATTGCTTTCAATCACAATCAAATCCGCATCCATCATATATTCTAAATCACTATCCCGTACATAGCCTGTATCAGTCATATACACCAGTTTCTTACCGCTGGCTTCAATCACATAACCAACGGATACATCCGCATCATGGGATGTGGCTAAGGGTAAGACCCTTACACTACCAAAGTTCAACGCAACATACGGTTGAACTAAAGTGTGATTGATTACCAACGCCTCAGGACTATACACATTAGGGTGATCTTTAAACATTCTTATTTGACTGATATGGTCGCTATGGTTATGGGTGATCAAGATATTATCAAACATATCTTTATCATAACCAATTTGCTCAAAGGCCTCATTTAGATATCGGCGCGTAGTTCCGCAATCAATCAATATCTTTTGGTCGTGGGTATCAAGCACAAATGCATTGCCCTTTGACCCACTTGCTAACATATAAAACTTCATTAATACTCACTGGCCCCCGAATCATCTACTGTTGAGTAGAATCGGTTAATATTTCCGTTAAACTTCAACGCAATATTGCCCAACCCCCCGTTTCTATGCTTACGAACTAGTAAATGTATCATGCGATCATTGTTGTGAACCGATCCACCCTCTTCTAAATCTTTCTTTTTCGC
>JAAYEL010000035.1 GCA_012728755.1 Tissierellia bacterium
AACACAAACAACCCTATTTCCAAACGGCCCACTTTCTTCAACCATTTCCCCAAGAATCATCTCGGGATTTTCTACAAAATATTGATTGTAGCTTAATCCATTATCATCACTTGCTAAGTGAATCCATGGCTCATCCCGATCACGAATGCTATCTCTTTTCTTTAGGAGTATAATGTCACTGGTTACTTCTGTTCCAGCTTGACCTTTAAAGGTGGTATTTGGAAGCCTTATCGCCCCTAAAAACTCTGCTCGTGCTGAAAGGTATCTTCGAACACTCTCATCTTTCTTATCCAGTGTGCCACTTGAAGTGATGAAGGCAATAACGCCTCCATTTCGAACTTTATCTAAGGTCTTGGCAAAAAAGTAGTCATGAATCAGAAAGTTGTTTTTATCATACTCTCTGTCATTTACCTTGAAGTCTCCAAAGGGAACATTACCGATTGCAACATCAAAGAAATTATTAGAAAAATTGGTATCTTCAAACCCTTTAATTTGAATATCACTCTTGGGATAAAGTTTTTTGGCAATGCGGCCACTAATACTATCTAGTTCAACACCATAAACTTTAGAATCACTCATCGTATCAGGCATACTTCCTACAAAAGCACCAACACCCATACTAGGCTCTAAAATATTCCCCTTTTTAAATCCCATTTGTTCTAGGGCTGAATAAATCCCATCAATTACTTGTGGGGGAGTGTAGAAGCTTGTAAGAGTGCTTTCTTTGGCACTATCGTACTCTTTGGAAGTTAGATTTTCTTTAAGGAATGCTCGCACGCCTTGCCATTGACCTGTTTTGTTTTCATCAAATGTATCCGCTAGTCCACCCCAGCCAACATAACGACTGAGTACCTCTTGTTCTTCCTGTGTTGCATTACGATTTTCTTTTTCGAGTGTAAATAAGGTTTCTAAGGCTCTTTGATTGTTCTCAAGCCTTTCTTAAGGTGTTAGATTCTCTTGAAAACCATCTGCAGGGAGGCGGTAATTGCTTGCGACTGGATTTGAATCACTACTTGGTTCATCTTTCGTTTCAAGCTCATCTTCATGCATTAATTTTAAAATTGCATCAAGGTCAGTTTCCTTTCGATACACAACCACTTCCGAGCCAGTAATAAAACCGCCGAAGAATTCTTCATGGTCTTTTACTGGCACTGTTTTAAGATCACCCATCGAATCAAAGCCAGTAATTGTCCATGCTTTTTCTTTATAGAGGACTTCATCTCCAATCATGAAATTTGGTTTTTCAATCTGAATCTTCTCGAATAGTTCTGCTTCATTTTCAAAGCTAACGATTGGAACTTTTATGTTCTTCTCTTCGACTGGTGAAAGCCACAAATCATACTTCTTAGTAATCGGATTAAGAGACGCTTCTCGCCTTACTGTATATGCTTCATGGTCATAGTAAACAAGTTGTCCAACCTTTAAATCTGGTATAGGCTCTTCGTTTTCAATCAGCTCTGGATCTTCATTTTCTAAATCCAGTGTGATTTGCTCGTTCCTTTTATCTGGCTCAGCAAGAACTTTTTTATTAAGCTCTAGCATCTCATTGCCTTTGGCTATGAGTTCAAGAGTCGTCAAAAACCCTTGGTTTAGCTCATTGATTTGCTCGACCGAAATTCCAGCTTCTACATAAGAGCGAAGTATATTAAAGTCACCAACATCTAGTTTTGAACCTGCTAAAGCATTCGATTGCTCTAAAGATATTCCTTTTTCTAGCGACCAACGAGTCTGTTCCATTTGCCAGGAAGAAATC
>JAAYEL010000125.1 GCA_012728755.1 Tissierellia bacterium
AAAATCGAGTAGCTAGAAAATAGGGAGCGACCCTATTTTCTTTGCTCTCACAGAACCGAACGTGCGTTTTCCGCATTCGGCTCATGCAATTTCTATCACTTATTGTGACAGTAATCCAACTTTGACTTTCGTCAAATCGTATAATCCAAGTTTCTCAAAATAGCTATTTGGCATCATAACATGGATGATAGTGACTTTTGAATTTTTCCATCGTCTTACATCCATTTTAAGCTTCGTTCCAAAGTGTAAACCCAATCGACGCAATTCTTTATGCATTGCTTTATAGGTTTTCCACTGTTTCATCCTAAGCATTCTAAGTCTACGCCTAATCCAACCCATAAGGTCACGTACAAGCGTTTTAATGTTAGCTATCTTATAGTAGTTAATCCACCCTCTAAGAACAGGCGTAAGTTCTTTCACGACGAATAACAAGGGTTTCCCCTTGTTCCTTTTCGTTATTACTCTTATCTTACTCTTGAATCTTTCTAAGCGTTTCTTTTGGATTGTAATCCAATCCTCATAAATCACAACGCCCAAAAATTCCACTCCATTTTGAAGTCCCGTTAGATGAGTCTTTTCTTTGTTTACTGTCAATTTCATATCTTTCTCGAGTATCTTTGTCGCTAATGCCCGATAATTACCTGCATCAGCTTTAGTCTTTGCAAATATTAATATATCATCTGCATATCTAACTATTCTAATATTCTTTTTCTTCATTTCCTGATCAAAGACATTTAGATATATATTGCTAATTAGCGGAGAAATAACTCCTCCTTGTGGTGAACCTTCAAGGGTATCTGCGAATTGTCCATCTTGGATTACTCCTGATTTCAAAAACGTTCGAATAAGCTTAAGCACACTGCCATCACTCACGGTTTTAGCCATTTCATTTATAATGAATTCATGGTCTAGCCGGTCGAAGCATTTGGATAAGTCCATGTCTACAACATATTCCAATCCATATTTCTTCATGAACAATGATGCTTTCTCAATGGCTTGCGCCTGTGATTTCCCTTTGCGATACCCATAACTTGAGGGGTGAAACCCCTTATCGTATATAGGAGAGAGTATATTTGCCACCGCTTGTTGTACTACCCTATCTTTAACCGTTGGAATCCCTAGGAGTCTTACGCCTCCATCGGGTTTTTCAATCTCTACTCTTTTGACAGCACTCGGTTTATAGTTCTTGGTTTTCAGTTCTTTATAGATAAGCTCAAGGTTATCTGAGAGCCTAACCTCATAAACTCCAATCGTTACCCCATCAATGCCAGGGGCACCATGATTTCGTTTTACTTGCTTAAAAGCTTCTTCAAGATTTTCTCTTTGATAAATTTTATCATAAAGGCTGTACCACTTATCCATATTTCACCTCCATTACTGTGATGATCCTATTCTATAGCTTCATTCTTCCTATCCGTTCTTCTCACAAGTCCCTTGATTTCTCTAGTCCTAAGGACAATATATCTTCAGTTCTTGAGATACTTCGGACCAAGCCCTCGCATCCAGAAGTCCGTTGTTTTGAACCTCTTAGAGCGACTTTCCTCATTTCAGAGTCTTTTAAGCTTCTTCGGAGTCGTGAGACTCTAGTGTCCTATCATCTTAAAATCACTTCCATCCTTCGCATCTGAGACATCTCTTTTGGAGTTGCCCAGTCGTTATGACTTGCGCATAACGTCCTCTTCGTTTTATCCTCCAGACTGTTACCAGCTTTCATTGGCGAAAAGTTAATCACTACTATGATTTCATCTGCACACTACACCCTTCCTTAGTTCTTGCATTAGCTTGAACTAATTTATACAGCTTCGGATATAGCGCTTCTAGGGATAAGTTACTCTGCATGTATAGGATGACGACCATCATAACACCATAGATTTTCATTAACTATTGGACTTTTCCACCTTTTGCAGGATTATCCATCTATCATGCCAACACTGGTTTGCTTTCGCTCCGCACCTTATACCGCCATCAGCTTCTTTCAGACCCCACCGTTGCCAGTGACGCCCTTGCCTACAGCTTGTCTTCCCGTTAATGAGGGTGACAGGGTTTCTTTCAACCCATCTGCTCGGTAACATGCCCTACATACAAAAG
>JAAYEL010000036.1 GCA_012728755.1 Tissierellia bacterium
GTTCAGGGCAATGATGCTCTTTTATACAACGATGGTTTAACAAACAATTATTATCCCTATGCTGATCAATTTACAGTAAAAGAAAATAATAAAGATTTTGCGACAACGCTTACTTATAAGGGTAATAAAGATATAACTTGGGAAACTTCTTATTCTTTCAATACTGGCTTTGATTTTAATTTATTTAAGAATAAGCTAAGTGGAGGGATAGAATACTTTAATCGTAAGACTGTTGACATGCTTTACTATATGCCTGTTCCTATTTCAAATGGATACGCAAATATTCCGATGAATATCGGATCGATTGTAAATCAAGGAGTTGAAATCGATTTAAGTTCTCAAATTATCGATACACGTAATTTGACATGGAGTGTCTTTGCTAATGGGACTTTCATGAAGAATAGGATTAAAGAACTTGCACCTGAACTTAAAGGTGAATTAATTTCTGGAACACGTATTTATAGTGAAGGAGAGTCGATGTATAATTTATACATTAGAAATTATGCTGGTGTTAATGAAAATGGTCTAGCTCTATACTACAAAGACGTAAAAGATGATAAAGGTAATATAACTGGAAAAGAAACTACAACTGAGTTTAATCAAGCAACCCAGTATGCGACAGGGGATATCCTTCCTAAGTTCTATGGTGGTTTTGGAACTAGCCTGAATGCTTACGGATTTGACTTCTCAATTTCATTCGCATACCAACTAGGTGGAAGAATGCTAGATACTGGATATCAAACCTTAATGCATTCAGGTACAACCAACGGAGCAGGTACAGGTTGGCACAAAGATATATTAAATGCATGGACTGAAAATAACAAAAATACTGATGTTCCAAGACTGAAAGCAGGGGATCTTTATGCAAGCTCAACTTCTGATAGATTTTTGACTAGCTCAAATTACTTAGACCTAACAAATATTACACTTGGATATACTTTACCTAAGTCCATCCTAAATACTATTGATATTTCAAGTCTAAGATTTTACTTCACAGCTGATAACGTAGCATTATGGGCTGCAAGGAAGGGTATGGACCCAAGGAGATCTTACACTTCTTCTGGAGGATATAGATACGCTTCTATAAGAACTATCTCTGGCGGAATCAGTTTGACATTTTAAACTACTCAAAATTAATTGATTATGAAAATAACAAATAAAATAATACATATATTATTCATTTCATTATTCTTTTTCGGAATAGCCTGTTCCGACTTGGATTTAGTTCCAGAAGGAGATACATTCACAGATGATCAAAAGAAAGACTTAATTGAAATGACACCTGAAAGACTTCAATCTGAAGTAAATGGCTTGTATTCAGGACTAATGAGATACAGAGCAATTGGAGATTGGTACGATGGTACAGCTCACTTTGACTTTGGTTATGCTGCAGCTGCTATGATGTATGATGCATCTGGCATGGATGTACCTTCTGAAAATTCAGGATATAATTGGTTTAGAAATACTCAAAGATATACTGATAGAACAGCCCCTAGTTCAACATCATATTTCTTGTGGGATCTTTTTTATCGCAACATTAAAACATCAAATGATATTTTAGCTACACTTCCTGAAGAGGTTACCGATCCTTTGCTAAAGTCATTCAAAGG
Source organism: Tissierellia bacterium (assembly GCA_012728755.1). Taxonomy (GTDB): domain Bacteria; phylum Bacillota; class Clostridia; order Tissierellales; family Peptoniphilaceae; genus JAAYEL01. The sequence continues at coordinate 1,611 of JAAYEL010000036.1, forward strand.
GCAAGCATTGGCTTCAAGAGCTTTTTCATATTTAAACTTAGTTCAAATTTATCAGTTTACATACAAAGGACATGAAAACGCTTTAGCTGTGCCTATTGTTACTGAGGAAACAACAAAAGAACAAGCATCAAATAATCCTCGCGCAACGGTCAGTGAGGTTTATGATTTAATAATCGCAGATTTAAATCAAGCGGTGGATCTTTTAAGTGGTTTTTCTCGATCAGGAAAAGAAATAATTAATCAAAATGTTGCTTATGGATTGAGAGCTAGAGCAAACTTAAATATGGAGAAGTGGTCTGAAGCAGCATCTGATGCAGAAAAAGCAATGGAAGGATTTTCTCCATACACCATAGCAAATGTTTCTAAGCCATCATTTAACAATATTTCGGCATCTTCTTGGATTTGGGGTATAGATGTGTCAGAGACAAATGATATTGTTTCTTCTGGCCTTTTAAACTTCCCTTCACACATGTGTTCATTTACAGGAAATGGTTATGCTCCTGGTTATGCAGGAAGATATCTTAATAGTAATTTGTGGAATACTATTCCTCAAACTGACGTTAGAAAAGGATGGTGGGCAAAGGCAGTTTTTGAAGAAGATGAAGAAGGTAAAGAGGTGATTGTTGATTTTATTGCTCCTAATGTGGATATGACATGGAGTATCGTGTATAACAACGTAGAGTATGGAATTATAGATTGGTTCGAATGGAGCGGTGACTATTTGAATGTTAAATTTGGACCTTATCAAGATATTTACAATAACCCTACTAATGCATGTGATTTCCCATTAATGCGCGTAGAAGAGATGATTCTAATTAAAGCTGAAGCAACTGCTATGGGGGGTAATCCTACCTCAGGAAAACAAATATTGGAAGATTTTGTTAAAACATATCGTGTTCCATCTTATGTAGCACCTGCTAACGATGCTTTGGGGCTTCAAGACGAAATCTGGAGACAGAGGAGAGTGGAGCTTTGGGGTGAAGGTTTTTCTTTATTTGATATGAAAAGACTTAAAAAGCCATTAGAAAGGAAAAACACAAACTATCCTGAAGCTGTCAGATATGACCTGCCTGCAGAAGCTCCAATTTTATTATGGCTTATTCCAGAAGATGAGGTGAACTCAAACGAAGGAATTAGTGAAGACACTAATAATCCTGTAATAAAAGTTCCTTCTGTATAGTAAACTATATAATAATATCAAAGACCACTCAATATCGAGTGGTCTTTTTTATTATTCTTATTCCACAACATACATTCTGATATTTCCTTTAAATATTAATTATCATGTTGAAATAGTCAAGAACTTAACTATCCATTTTAATAGTATCCAACTTAATCTATTGTTGAAAATACAACTTTGGTTTTATATCTTCTTAAAATAAAACATGGTAAGTCAAACCTACTGCTTGAGTGACATTTAATCTGCAATATGAGTGCATTGTTATTAATTATCGATATCATTTTTTACTCCTGTTTTTTCATAGTTTGACGTAAAGGTCTTTCCATCTTATACCTAAGGAGAGACTTTTTCCCCGTTAGCTCCTCCACAATTGGATAGAAAAGAGCTTCATGATCTCAAAAGCGACTACTATAATTTAAGTGCATCTCATATATGCCACTACTAAAAATTTGCTTATAAAAATACACATCATCTACAATGTACTCACTAGTACTGTTATTCTTTTATTTCATTGACCTAATATATATACTCGTACCAATCTATCACATTCAATATTATATTCCTCATAATGTGACTCTTAGACACCTATATGAGATGTAAGTTAATACGTTCTTTAATATCAAAATCAATTAACCCAACTCGCTCTAATGCGATATCTACGCGCTCTTGTACTATA
>JAAYEL010000037.1 GCA_012728755.1 Tissierellia bacterium
GTTATAGGTTGCAGTGTTAAGCTCCTGACCATAGTAAGTTAGATTTTCTCGTTTGTCCTTATCAAGGTGGCTTCCTACAGTAAGTAGTAGAGAGCCTGAACCCTCTCGTGTCAAGTCTATGACAAAAAATATTTTGATAAATCTACTCTGGATTTTTCTTTATGGTACAAAAAAGAGGGTAACAATCAGTCACCCCCTAAACAGTCAATAAATTAAAAATTATCTTTCTGACCGTTTTCTCACCTCTCCAATAATCTGATTAAAGGTATCTTCAGGAATAGTGTTACACGCTTCTGCATGATTAAGAATAAAGCTTATTTCCGCACTAATATTTCCTTTTTCATGGTCTTCTAATTCATCTATAGATATTCCTAGCCTTTGACTCAACTCCTCTTGGCTCAATTTTGCCCACTTTCTAATCTCTGACAAAGTAAATCCTGTTGCTTTATTTACCAGATCTTGACTCACCACAATTGCCACCTACTTTCATTTGATGTATATACGATATCGAAGCAAGATATGGGCGACAATATGATATATGCGAAATTTAGTAAACAAACTATGAACCTTGCTTCCAATTTATCTTTAAAACTTCATTCCCTCTCACTACAATTGACTCAATATACTTTTCCATCAATTCTCTGGTCAGTTTATCCTCAGTGATTTCTTCTGCTTCAATTACTTCATTAGACTCAAATTGAGCCTGTTTTAACTTTTCAATTTGTCCATCTAGCCTTTTCTTCTTCTCAATGAAGTCTAGCCGACTAATCTGTCCAAGCTGATATTTTTCATAAGAGACTTGCTTGGAGATTTCTAAGTCTGTAATTTTTTGATCATAGTTTACAGTTTTTTTCGTCTGTTCCTTTAAATCAGAAGCGATATCATACTTTTCCTTAATGACTTCAAAAATAATCGGCTCTATCTTGTCTGCATTGCTACCTCGAATTTTAACTCCATCATTCTTACAATAACGACATCTAAAGTATCGATGTACCTTATCGGGCTTACCCTTTCTCTTCCTAGTCGTCTTTTGACAAGAAAGCAAATAACCGCATTCAGGGCAACGCAAGAACCCTTGCAAGGGCGAATGCTGATACCATTTATAGTCTGTATTATTGCCCTTGAAAGTCTTGCTTGCCTTTAATTCCTGCACTCTCTCAAACACTTCTTTTGAAATAAGGGGTTCATGATTATCATAAACTTTTCCCCATTCCGCTTTCGGGAGAGCTTTACCCTTATTCTTTGTCCCATTAATCAGTGATTTATCTACTCGACCATACACATAAGTGCCAGTGTAAATTTCATCATTTAAGATGCCTATCACTGAAGAAAAATTCCAAGCAGGATTATCTTTAATGTTTTTATATCTTTTTGAATAATCCATCTTAGTCAATTCTAGCTTTCTCTGGGCAGGCGTTATTATCTCATGCTCATTGAGGTAGTCATTAATCTTTCTCATTGAAAGCCCCTCAAGATATAGCTCATAAATCTTTACAACTACCCAAGCTGTTTTATCGTCTGGGATAATCTTATGCTTGTCCTCTGGATATTTCATATAGCCGTAAGGTGGATTCCATGATAGAACTTTCCCTTGCTCATTTAAAGTCTGCTTAACTGCCTTTACCTTGGCAGAAGCGTCTTTTGCATAGAAGTCATACATCAGATTTTTAAATTGAACATCGATTTCAACACCGTTTCCTAGCTCTTTGGCACTATCATAGCCATCATTAATCGCTATAAATCTTATGCCTAGAAATGGAAAGATGTTTTCAAGATAATCTCCTAGCGTTATATAGTCTCTTAAAAACCTCGACATATCCTTTACTACAATATTTGTTATCTGACCTGACTTAACATCTTCTAGAAGTCTTTTGTAGTATGTTCTATTTTCATTTGTTCCTGAATAGCCATCATCAACATATTCAACTCTTTCTAGATGCTTTAATTCAGCATTTTTATCTAAGTAGTCATTTAGATACATCCTTTGACTAGTAATGCTTTCGCTTTCCTTAATCTTAATTTGATCTTCTACAGAAAGCCTAATATAAAGTCCAATCTTACTCATTTGTGTCCTCCCTTAAGCCTTCCATATCAAATTGATATATCACTTCAAATTCATGGGTTTTATAGACAAGCACTTTTTCTACTAAACTTTGAATTAATTCAGCAGGAAGCTTATCCATGTCCTTTGCAGAGAATATATCTCTAATCCAAGCGAGAGCATTTTTTCTCTCTTTCTTAAGCTTTGAAATTAGATCTTCCCGAACCAGTTTTTCTCTCTCAGCAGTTGTGATACGACCGTAAGCAGTATCCCTTTCCAATAAATAGGTATCCCTATCTATTTTTCCGAGACTGTATTGCTCATAGCTTTTCTGCAAACTATTTTCTTCCTTGATAATGGCCTTATCAAAATCTGCAAGTTTCACTTCTGCTTCTTCTAAAGCTTTGGCATATTTCTCTTTAATTCTTTTTGTAAAAGACCTTTTACTCGTTAGAGCCTTTACAGCCCTCTTAATATCGGAAGCAATTCGTTTGTCTAAGTCGGCTTCCATAATAAATAGAGTTTCTTTTTTCTCAATACTTCCATCAAATCGCTCAATGCGATAAAGGTACTGTAAAATCTTACTAGCACCCCTACGAACAATTCTTGTTCTACGATAAAGTTTTTCGCCTGTCTCATGATAGAAAACCAGACCATCAAATCTATTTTCAGGATCTCTTTTAAAATCATGCGGTTTTGCAGAAAATACAGAGTTCGCCTTTCTTTGTTTTCGCTCGTTCTGAATCCTGAAGAAAACTTCCCTAGGAATGATGGCTTCATGAGTATCTTCAACAATAATATAATCACTCTTATCAGCTAGTTTTTGTTTTTTGCCTTCTGCTAAATACTGGGATTTAATTCCCTGAAC
>JAAYEL010000002.1 GCA_012728755.1 Tissierellia bacterium
TAATAAAGTGAAAAAAACAGAATAATGTCAATTTCCTTACATTTTACAAAGAGGAAAATTGAAGAAAAATGGTAAAACTTTTTGACACAGTTTTGTCAGAAATGTAAAATATAATTACAATATAACTAGGGGGTTAGAAATGAAACATTTAAGAAAAATTACATATCTAGTGTTAGTATTAGCAATGGTACTTACATTAGTAGCTTGTGGCGGTGAAAAAACTCCACAACAAGGAAGCGAAACTCCAGCAGGAAATGAAACTCCAGCAGGAAACGAAACTCCAGCAGCAGCTGGTAAAATTGCTAAACTTGGATTAGGTAAAGTTGTTAGCTTAGCTAAATCAGGTGAGATTGGTGAAGAAGGCGGATCAGCTCAAGAAGATACTACAGTAGTAGCAGCAGGATTTGACGCTGATGGAAAAATCGTATCTGTATCTATCGACGTAGCTCAAAACAAAGCTAAATTAGAAAAAGGTGGAGCTTTTGGATTCGATGTAGCAGCTAGTGGAAAATCTAAAAAAGAATTAGGCGCTGACTATGGTATGGTTGGTAGATCTGAAATCAAAAAAGAATGGTTTGAACAAGCTGAAGCATTAGAAAAATATTGGGTTGGAAAAACAGTTGATGAAGTTATGAAAATGGAAGTTAAAGAAAGAGATGAAGCTCATAAAGCAGTTCCAGCTTCTCCAGATTTAACATCTTCAGTTACTATCACAATTGATGGATACCAAAACGCATTAAAAGACGCTTTTGATAACGCAGTTGAAGTAAAAACTCCAGCAGAAAAAGTAGGTTTAGGTTTAGTATCAGGATTTGGTCATGGTACAAAAGCAGCTGAAGGAGAAAATGGTTCAAAAGTTCAATTCGAAACTTATATGTCAGCAGTTGCAGTAGACGCTGATGGAAAGATTGCTGCAGTTGTTATCGATACAGCTCAAAACACAGTAGCTTATACAACTGATGGTAAATTAGCACCAGAATTCAAAGCTGAAGGAACTACTAAAAAAGTTCTTAAAGAAGAATATGGTATGAAAAAAGCTTCAAAAATCGGTAAAGAATGGTATGAACAAATCGAAGCTTTAGAAGCTCATTTAATTGGAAAAACAGCTGAAGAAGTAGCTGGATTAAAATTAGAAGAAGGTAAAGCAGTAGATTTAGCATCTTCAGTAACTATCTCAGTTGGTGGATACCAAGCAGTAGTTGGCGAAGCAGTTAAAAACGCAAAATAATTAAACATAAAGAGGCTATCAAATGATAGCTTCTTTTTTTGTTCTCATTTTCAATTAATTGGCATGGACAAAGAATTTTCTTAACTGTTAAAAATGCTTCTGATATGGTAAAATTAAAGCATTGATGAGGTGAAAAATGAGGCAAGCATTATATAGAAAATATAGGCCACAGACATTTGATGAAGTTTATGGACAGGCTAATATTGTTAAGATTTTGAAAAATCAAATAGAACATGAGAAAATCTCACATGCATATCTTTTTTCAGGTACTCGTGGTACTGGTAAGACTTCTTGCGCTAAGATATTTTCTAGAGCGGTTAATTGCTTAAATCCACAAAATGGAAATCCATGCAATGAATGCGAGAATTGTAGAGCGGTCTTGGACGAATCTACGATGGATGTAGTTGAGATGGATGCAGCTTCTAATAGAAGGATTGATGATATTAGGCAATTAAGAGATTTGGTTATCTATCCACCAACTGATTTGAAGTATAAGGTATATATCATAGACGAAGCACATATGATAACGACAGAAGGCTTTAATGCTCTTCTTAAGATCATGGAAGAACCTCCAAAGCATTTAGTTTTCATACTTGCTACTACAGAGATTGATAAGATTCCTGATACTATTCTTTCTAGAACTCAAAGATTTGAATTTAAGACAATTGATAATAGCAGCATAGAAGATAGGATAGAATATATCTTAGAAAAAGAAAATCTTAAGATGGACTATCAAGCTATAAACGCCATATCTAATATAGGTAAAGGGTCTATGAGAGATGCTTTATCTGTATTGGACCAAGTAATATCTATTGATGATAATTCAATTTCCATGGATCAAATTAATGATATTTTGGGAATAATCGGTGAGAAAGTAAAAAATAATATCATTCGTTCTATGCTAGATTTGGACTCAAAAAATATAGTATCTTATGTTGATATTGAGATTAATAAAGGTAAGGATTCATATAACATAATCAAAGAACTTATAGGCTACTTTGAGCTTTTATTGGACATTAAGGTATCCAATAAATCGAGCGAAGATAAGGTCTCTAAAGAGACTATTGAATTAGCAAATAAGCTAAGTTTAGATAGGATTATTAACTCTTTGGACATCTTGATGGATTATGAAAAGAAAATTAAAAAATCAGATAATAGAAATTTATTACTTAAGATGTCAATGATTCGATTAATTGATTCGACTCCTAGAGATTTGCTTGAAAAAAAGGTTGAAGCATTACAGGAAAGACTATCTAGAGTAGAGTCTATGGATTTTGAGCAAGTAAAGAATGGACAAAAACCAGTTAATTCAAAGGTTGAAGATTTGAGTTTCGAAGAGGTGATCGAACCAATAGAAACATCGGAAAATGGCTTTTTGGATAGTTATGTTGAAGAAACAGTGGAAGAAATAGAAAAACCAGTGGAAGAAACAGAAGATTCAGTGACGGATGATCAAATATCGAAGGCTAATGAGCTGGAAGACAAAGTGCAGCCTAGAGAAGAAACGGTTGAGAAAGAAGAGGCTGAGGTATCTAAAGATATCAACCTTGATGAGAGAGCAAAGAATATTGAAAAACAGATTAGGTTTTATGCGCTTAAGAAATTTCCAAGTTCAACTAATTTGTTTAATGAAGTGGAGCATTTTACCCTTAAGAATGATATTCTTACTTATTGGGTAACAGAAAAAGGAATGACTTTTGCTAATATCATGTCTAATATTTTTGAACAGACAAGAGAACAATATCGTAAGCAAAAGAATATTGATTTAGAAATTAAGTTTCTTAAAAAGCAAGAGGCGGTAAGAGAACTTGTTGAAGATAATGAATCTCAAAAAAGAATAGAAAAGATTAAAAACTTTTTTGGGGAAGATGTAGAAATAATTGATTAGGGGGAAAAGATGAGAGGAAGAAGTCCATTTGGCGGTGGCCAAAATATGAATAGCATGATGAAGCAAATGCAAAAGATGCAAAAGCAAATTGAGGATGCACAAAAGGAAATTGAAGAAACGGAAGTTACAGCAACAGCTGGTGGTGGAGTTATCGAAGTAGTAGCTAATGGTAAAAAAGAGATAATTTCTATATCAATTGATAAAGATGTGGTTGATCCTGAAGATGTTGAGATGCTTCAAGATATGATAGTAGCTGGAGTGAATGAAGCGATTAGAGCTGCTGAAAAATTAAGCGAAGAAAAGATGTCAAAGATCACTGGTGGATTAAATATACCTGGTCTTTAAGATAGACTGGAGGCAATATGTACTCATATCCTGAGTCATTAGAACTACTAGTTGAACAGCTTAGAAAACTTCCTTCGATAGGAAGAAAATCGGCACAAAGATTAGCGCTTCATATAGTTGAGATGAATGACGAGAAGATAAACAATTTAATACAATCTTTAGAGGATGTGAAAAACAAGATTCACTCCTGTGAGATTTGTGGGAATCTAACAGAAGATGATATATGTGATGTTTGTAAAGATGAAAATAGAGATAAGTCTATTATTTGTGTTGTTGAAGATGTTACAAACTTACTGACTTTAGAAAGACTAGAGACTTTTAGGGGAAGATATCATGTTCTTGATGGATTGATAAGTCCTTCTGGAAATATGATGCCTGATGAGATAGGTGTCGATAAATTTATTGGAAGGGTGAAAAAAGAGAATGTAAAAGAGATAATTTTTGCTATATCGCCAACCGTTGAAGGTGAGACGACTATGCTATTTCTAAAGGAATTGATGAAGGATTTAGATATCAAAATTACTAGGATAGCAAGTGGGATACCTGTAGGTGGCAATCTAGAATATTATGATGATATTACATTGTCTAAGGCTATGAAAGAAAGAATTAACCTTCTTGGTTAGATATAAGATGATATAGAACCCACCGATGGTGGGTTTTTTAGAGGTGAAAATGAAAAAAAGAATAGTAATATTGCTATTGGCGCTAATGATGGTATTAGCAGCCTGTGGAGAAAAACCCCTAACAAAGGAAGAGGGGGTATTTTATGGAACTTTTGATACTATGATAATGTTTGTATCATACACAAAAACAAAAGAAGAATTCAACGAACAATATGCATTTGTTGAATCTGAGTTTAAGAGACTTCATAATTTATATGATGGTTTTAACCAACATGAAGGTATCACAAATATCTATGAACTTAATAAAAATGCTGGCAAAGGACCTATGAAGGTTGAAAAAGACCTATTTGATTTGATTAAGTTTTCTATAGATAATTATGAAAAAACTAATGGTAAGATGAATATAGCGCTTGGATCAGTTACTAAGATTTGGATGGATGCAAGAAATAGAAATTCAGAACTTGGCACAGATCATACTCATGAAGGTGAAGATCATGACCATGAATCAGAGATTTATATACCTACTATGGATGAGCTAAATGAAGCGAATAAGCATACAAATATTAAAGATATCTTGCTTGATGAAGCGAATATGACTGTCGAGCTTAAAGATCCTCTTATGAGATTAGATGTTGGTGCTATAGCTAAAGGTTATGCTACAGAGTTAGTTATCGATGGGCTTAAAGATAAAGGTGTAAAGCATGCTTCTATTAATGCAGGTGGTAATGTAAGAACTATTGGTACACCAGGTGATGGAAGACCAAAGTGGGGGCTTGCGATACAAAATCCTGATGAAAATAATTCAGACTATCTAGAAGTGTTGTATATTGGTGAGACTTCTTTAGTAACTAGTGGGGATTATCAAAGATATTTTGAAAAAGACGGAGTTAGATATCATCATATAATTGATCCAGATACGCTAATGCCAAAAACTCTATATAATTCTGTAAGTATTATTACTGAGGACTCAGGATTGGCAGACTACTTGTCTACTACGCTTTACTTGGTAGACAAAAAAGAGGCTGAACAGATACTGTCTAGATTTGATGAAGAAATAAATGTTTTGTGGTATTCTAAAGAAGAAGGAAAGACGAACACAAAAGGACTTGATGAATTTATGGAATCCAAAGGTGCTCAAGCTAAATAACGGTGTGATTGGAGTAGGGGTAATGCAAAGGAAAATTTATAAAGCTAAGAAGATTTTTACAGGCCTTGAAGTATTAGACGATGCTTTTATGGTCGTTGAAGATGGTAAGATCGTATCATTTGAAAAAGAAGTTAATGAGACATTTGAAGATTTAGAAGATGCCTATATAGCTCCTGGATTAGTAGATACTCATATTCATGGCTACAAAGATGCTGATGTTATGGATGGAAAAGAAGGAAACTTAGATATCATTTCACGGGGAATAGTAGAGATGGGAGTTACTTCATTTTTACCAACAACATTAACTGCCTCAACAGAGGACTTAGATAGAGCTTGTGAGGTCATAGGAAAAGAATACAAAGATGTAAAGGGCGCTAAGGTAAGAGGGATATTTTTAGAAGGACCGTATTTTACGGAAACATATAAAGGAGCCCAAAATCTTAATTATATGAGCGATCCTTCGATAGAAGAACTTAAGAAATGGAAAGACTTATCTGATGGTCTTGTAAACAAGATTGCTATAGCTCCTGAAAGATATGGAGTGGTAGAGTTTATAAAACAAGCGAAAGAAATCGGAGTTTATGTTGCTTTAGGACATTCGGATGCGACATATGATAAGGCGTTAGAAGCGGTAAATGCGGGTGCAAATATTTTTGTACACACATACAATGCAATGAGAGGACTTCATCATAGGGAACCAGGCATGGTTGGAGCAGCTCTAAATACAGATGCTATCTCTGAGATGATTTGTGATGGGTATCATGTTCATCCAATTTCTGCAAAAATCGTAATGGATCATAAAGGACGCGATCATGTATGTCTTGTGACGGATTGCATGCGAGCTGGTGGCATGCCAGATGGCCCATCTATGCTTGGAGAACTTCCGGTAATAGTTGAAAAAGGAACTGCAAGATTGGTTGATGGAGGTGCTTTAGCAGGCTCAATCCTAAAATTAAGTGATGCGGTAAAAAATGTTTTTGATTGGGAGATAGCTACGGTAAGAGAAGCAATCGAGATGGCGACAATAGTACCAGCTAGATCAGTTGGCATAGATGATATTTGCGGATCACTTCAAGAAAAAAGAGAAGCAGACTTCATAGTATTATCACCAAAACTAGAATTAGAAAGAACATATATAGATGGAAATTTAGTATATGAAAGATAAAAAAACTCGCGAGAAATCGCGAGTTTTTAATTCTATTTAAACGGGATATTAAAGGTAAATAATCAAAACCCACTGTTATCAGTGGGTTTATCTTACATGGTAATCTCTTCATCTATCCTTATAGCTTTTGTCTTTTTATGAAAAAAATTCCTATGTCTATCTTTTACGATATACTTTTTATCGAATTCATGTACCATATGATTCATTTTCTTTAATATGGTACTTCTAGTTATTAGACCTTTGAAGACTCCATCATCATCTACTACGCATAAAAAGTTGTAGTTTATCAATGCTCGTATAGCCTCTTCAAGTGTGTGATTTATGTTTATAGTAAAATATCTATTATCTATGGCATCTCTTACCTTATAATTTTCTAAGATATCAAAACCTTTGTGGATTTTGTCCCCAAGAAACTTAAAAATCTGGCTTGTAGAGATGAGCCCCTTAAATTTATTGTCATAATCTAAAACCGGTACCGAAGTATAGGTCGTGTTATTTAATATAATGATCGCATGCAATAATGTGTTGTCTTCGAACACCATAGATACATTATTTGCGTGGGTTACTAAATCTTCACCGGTTTCTAAGATTAGTGATTGTATATTCTTATTTATCATTTCATACCTCCTCATTTCTATTCTACTATACAGGGCAATCGTTTTCAAATAAAAGGAAATATAAGAATATAGCAATATTTTACCTTCAAATTGTGAAATGGCATGAACTACTCACTAAGGATTATTTATCGGTTGACTAAAATATTAATTTTTGTTATCATTTAATTAGCACTCAAAGGAGTTAATTGCTAACAAGGAGGAAATATGAAAAAACAATTTGAAACACAATCGAAAAGAATTTTGGATCTAATGATTCACTCAATTTATACGAATAAGGAAATTTTCTTAAGAGAACTGATTTCAAATGCTTCAGATGCTTTAGATAAAAGATATGTAAGTATGCTTGAAGATAATTCAGATTCTTTTAATAGAGATGACTTTTTCATTGAGATACACGTAGACAAAGATAAAAAATACTTGGAAATTAGAGACACTGGTATCGGGATGAGTAAAGAAGAGTTAGAAAGCAACCTTGGTACCATCGCAAAAAGTGGCTCTTTGGACTTTAAAGAGATGAACAAATCTGACGATATATCAATTATAGGGCAATTCGGTGTAGGATTTTATAGTGCATTTATGGTAGCAGACAAATTAGAAGTAATCTCAAAAAGAGAAGGTGATGATGGTTACAAATGGACTAGTGAGGGAACTGATGGTTATGAGATTGAACAATTCGATAAAGAAAGTGTCGGTACGACTATAAGGGTTTATCTAAAAGAAGATGAAGAGGATGAAAAATATAGCCTATTTGCTGATCAATATTATATTCAAGAACTTGTAGAAAGATATAGTAACTATATAAAGTATCCAATAAAGCTGAACATGAAAAAAGTTAGGGCAAAAAATGAAGATAAAGATGACTACGAGACTGAAGAATACTATGAGATGGTAACGCTAAATTCAATGGTTCCTATATGGAATAAGGAAAAGAGTGAGCTAACAGAAGAAGACTATATCAACTTCTATAAGGAACAAAGATATGGATTTGATGAACCATTAGCTCATATTCATCTTAATGCAGAAGGTATGATTAATTATAGAGCGATACTATATATCCCTTCGAAACCTTCATTTGACTACTATTCAAAAGACTATAAAAGAGGACTTCAACTTTACTCAAATGGCGTTATGATTATGGATAGAAACGAAGATTTACTTCCTGAGTATTTGGGTTTTGTTAAGGGTGTGGTTGATTCTGAAGACCTTTCTCTAAACATTTCACGTGAGATGCTGCAAAAAGATAGAAGATTAAGTGCTATAGCTAGAAATATCGAAAAGAGAATCATATCTGAGCTAAAATCTTTATTAAAAAATGACAGGGAAAAATACAATGAGTTTTTTGAAAACTTCGGTTTAAGCTTTAAGGCTGCTATTTATTCTTCTTATGGCGAAAAGAAAGACCTTGAAGATTTGTTATTATTCAGCAGCTCTAAATCAGAAAAACCTGTGAGTATAGAAGAATATGCTCAAAATGTTAAGGAAGGCCAGGAATATATTTATTATGCTACAGGAAGAAACTATGAAGCGATAGATAAAAATCCTGCACTTAAGAAACTTAAGTCTGAAGGTTACGAGATTTTGTATCTGACTAATGAGATAGACGAATTTGTTATTAAGCTATTGGTAAGTCATGGCGATTTACACTTTAAGTCTGCTTATGAAGAAGATTTGATTGAAGAAGATGAAAACCTAGACGAAGCAGAAAAAACTAATAGAAAATCACTTTTTGAAAAGATGAAAAGCTATTTAGGCGAAGATGTAGTGGAGATTAAAGAAAGTAACAGACTTGATGACGATGCAAGCATACTTGTATCAAGAGGAGATTTCTCAATAGAGATGGAAAAGACATTTTTACTACAACCAGATGCTCCAAAGTTAAAAGCTGATAAAGTGCTTGAGATAAATCCTAATCATAAGATCTTTGGTGAGTTAATGGAAGCTCTATCAAAAAATGATGAAGAAAAAATCGAGTTGATAACTAAAGTCCTATATGATCAATCAAGACTTATCGCAGGACTTCCATTAGAAGATGTATTAGAATATACGAAAAATGTGATGAAACTTATATAATAAAAACCTTGTGAAATGCTCTCTGCCAATCAGGTAGGGAGCTTTTTATGTCTTTCATAGGGACGTAGTCCTAAGAGTTTCGTGTAAAATGCCTGCATTATAATATAATGCTCTAATTGGTGGAAAAAAAACCCAAAGAAATATATAATAAGTGTATTAAGGGGGCGTATATGAAGGGCAAATTTATAGTGTTTGAAGGGTCTGATGGTTCTGGAAAAACGACTATTTTAAATAACGTAAGAGAATATCTTGATGATAATAATATAGATTATGTGTTGACTAGAGAACCGGGTGGTACAAAAATTTCTGAAGGCATCAGAAATGTCTTATTGGCTAATGATAAAACCGAGATGTCACATAGGACGGAAGCTCTTTTATTTGCTGCAGCCAGAGCTCAGCATGTAGATGAGATTATTAAGCCGAATCTTAGAAAAGGAAGATTGGTGATAAGTGATAGGTATGTTATGAGTTCACTTGCTTATCAAGGTTATGGAAGAGAACTTGGAGTGGATAGAGTTAAAGCGATTAATGATTTTGCTATAGATGGGATAAAGCCTGACTATACGATTTTCTTTAATGTAGATCCTATAACTGTTTTAGACAGAAAGAGAAAAGCTGTTGAAGCGGATAGATTAGAAAATGAAGACGAAAGCTATCATACAAGAGTATATGAGGGCTATCAAGAGATGATAAGTCAAATAGATGATAGGTTGATTTTAATTGATGCATCAAAGTCGATTGATGAAGTGACAGATGCTACTATAAAAAAATTATTAGAAATAATAGGAGGATAATATGAAGTTATTACTTGTTGTAGTTCAAGATACAGATGTAAATATATTGATGGAAGAGCTTGTAGATAAAGGATATAGAGTAACAAAACTATCTAGTACAGGTGGATTTTTGAAAAGTGGAAATACTACAATCTTTATGGGTGTTGAAGAAAGCGACATGGATCAATGCCTAAAGATTATAGAAACTAATTGTAAGAAAAGAAAGACAACTACAGCTATGGTAAACCCATCAATGCAAGGGGCTTTATTCCAAACATTTCCTGTTGAGATTGAGGTTGGTGGAGCAACTGTATTTGTATTAAATGTTGATCAATTCTTAAAAATTTAGTATCGATGAGTTCAATATTAGTATCGCAGATAAAAAACAATAAGATATCTCATGCATACATATTTGAAGGACAGGAAGAGCAAACTACTCAAATGTATACAAATTTTATAGAGATGTTATATGAATCTCACGATAATAGAGATAAATCAATGGGTCTAGATAGATTCTTTGATGTTGAATTCATACTTCCTGAGAAAAACAATATATCTGTCGATAAGATAAGAGGTCTAAAAAAACGAGTTTTTGAGATACCTCTTGAGTCTAAGTATAAAATTTTTGTTATAGAAAATGCTCATATGATGAATGTGCCAGCGCAAAATTCTTTGCTAAAGACATTAGAAGAAGCGCCAAGCTATGCCATAATCATATTGGCGACAGATAATAGAAATAAATTACTAGATACGATTGTTTCAAGATGTCAGATTATATCAAATTACCTTGAAAATGAAAGGTCTTTGGATGAGACTACTAGATTTGAGCTATATGATATCTTAGAAAAAGCATATCATAATAATATTCATCAAATAATTGCTTCTAAGAAGTTTTTTGAAAAACAGATAGATAGAAAAACGGACATTATTAATGAATGCGAGATGTTTTTTTCTGATGTTTTAGATAATAAATTAGGCATACAGTCGGATTTTAGTGTAAGATATAAGAAGTATTTGACTAAATTTGAAGATTTGACAATCAATAAGATTGAAAAAATAATTTTAAGTTTAGAAGATATAAATGAATTATTAAATGTAAACATAAACTTTCAATTAGCTATGGAAAAAGTATTATTTACATTAATGGAGGAATAGATGATAGAAGTCGTAGGGATTAGATTTAAAAAGGTTGGAAAGATATATTATTTCAACCCATCAGGATTTAATCTAGCATTAGGTGACGATGTGATAGTTGAGACAGTTAGAGGGGTCGAATATGGACAAACTGTGATTATCAACAGA
>JAAYEL010000038.1 GCA_012728755.1 Tissierellia bacterium
GGTTGGGACGATGTACCAGAAGACTGGGTTTGTCCGCTCTGTGGAGTGCCAAAAGAGTTATTTGATGTTATTGATTAAAAATTAAAGTTAGTTAATAGTTAATGGATTGAGATATTATAAGCTGTGGAAAGGGTAGAATACAAGTTTTTCCACAGCTTTTAGTATCTATTTTTTTACGTTGAACAAGAAAAATCTAAGCTTTGTAGCAGCAAAGTCGTACTTTAGCAGAAATCGGAAATAAATAGTAAGTGTTTCCTCGAAATGTAATTTTAATTATTTAATATCTTAGTGATGTTAATTTCTGTTAGAATAAGCAGTAAAGAAAGATAAGTTGTATCAATAATATGATAGGGATTCCATAAACAAATCTTCGCTTTTTAGTTTTATGGTGGAACATATACATTCCAAGCAAAATACCTAAGGAGCCGAATAGATGACTAATTAGGAATAATGTCTTTTCAGAGATTCTGAGCTTATTATTCTTAGCGAAATTTTTGTCCATGGCCATAAGGATAATACTAATGAGATTAATGATAAAGATATAGATGGATAAATAATACATAATTCCTCCAACTTTCGTGTTTATTGTGTTTTTCAGATTAATTAGGCCAATAATTTGAATCAATATGTTAATAATTATAAACAAAAGTTTTTGTTTTGACTACAATGTGGTAAAATAGAAATAGTATTATGAATTTAATCTACGCACAGAGGTGTATGTATTGGAGATTCAGGCCATTTCAATGTGGCTCTCAATAGGTCTAGTCCTACGTTATTTGAAAATAGAATAGAAATTGCCAAAAAAACCTATTAGAATCTAATAAAAATAGCCTAAATTATTTCAGTGTTTCGTATTTTCAATGAGGTTATGTAGTTCTAAATTATCAGTTTCGTTATGAAAACGATGAATATTCCAACAAAAACAATGAAATTATGAACTTAAATTAAAAATTAGTTGATAAATATGGGAATATATAATAAAATAGGTAATATCTCTACTGAAACGAAAAAGAGATAGATTATAAAAATGTTCGGTTTTACAGTTATTATCATAATAACTTAAAATAAATTGATTTAATCAAGGAGGAAGAAAGAATGACAAAAAAGAGAATAAGCTTACTACTTGCGTTAACTTTAGCAATGTCAGTAGTGTTTACAGCTTGTGCCCCTACAGAAGATCCAGCAGAGACACCTGCAGAGACTCCAGGGCAAGAACAAGGTGAAGAACCTTCTGAAGAGCCAACCGGTACGCTAAAAGTAGGTATTACTGAAGCCTCAGGAAACTTTAACCCGCTTTATTATTCATCTGCTTATGATGGGTATGTTGTGGATTTAATTTTCCAAAGCTTAGCTACACTTAACTACGAAGGTACAGAGTATATTCCTTCAGTTGCAAAAGATTGGGATATTTCTGAAGATGGTAAAACTATTACGTTTAACCTAAGAGAAGATATTGTTTTCTCAGACGGTACTCCATTAACAGCAAATGACGTTGTATTTACATACAAAGTTCTAGCTGACCCATCTTATGATGGTAGATATGGAACACTAGTCCAAGACTTAGAAGGCTATGAAGAATACTTTAACAAAGAAACTGAAGAATTCAAGGGTGTAGTTGCTGATGGCGATTACAAAGTAACTTTTAATTTTGCAGTTGGTTACAGAACTAACTTTGCAAATGCTATGATGTCAATTATGCCAGAATCATACTACGGAGAAGGATTCACATATGGTGATACCACATCATTATCTGAGAAATCTGCAGCACCAGTTGGTTCAGGTCCATACAAACTAGAAAACTATACAGAAGCACAATTTATTTTCTTAACAAGAAATATGGAATTTGCTGATGATGGATACATGATTAAAGAAATCTTAATGCAGTTCGTAGACCAATCAACAGACATCGTTCAATTAATGAGTGAAGAAGTTGACCTACTTAATGGTGTCATTGAACCTGCTAAGATTAAAGAAGCTAGAGATGGCAATTATGGAGCAAATGAGTATCCAAGATCTGGTTATGGTTACATCAACTTTAATACAGAAGCTGGACCTACTAAAGAAGTAGCGGTAAGACAAGCACTTACTTATGCTTTTGACACTGAAGGTTTCGTAAATAGTTTCTACAAAGATGAAGAGACAGGAATTGTTCTTGCATCAAATCAGAACCACCCATTCTCACAAGTATCTTGGGTAATTGATGATGCTCTAGTTAGTGAATTAACTGATTACTCCTACGACATCGAAAAAGCGAAGTCCATACTTGAAGAAGCTGGATGGATGCTAAACAGCGATGGCGTACGAGAAAAAGATGGTCAACTACTTGAACTAAACATTGCAGCTATGCCAGACCACAATATTCTTTCCGTACTTATCCCAATGTGGGAAAAAGCATGGAACGAAGAACTAGGTGTTAAGCTTAACGTTGCATACTTAGAGTTTAATACTATGCTTGACTATGTTATCTACGATTCAGATAACAACGTAGATAAGTGGAGTGTATTCTTCTTAGCTACATCTATTACTAGTCCAGATCCAGACTCACTTTACAATGAGTTCCACTCAAGTCAGATTGGAAGCAACAAAGACAATACAGCTAGATATAATAATCCAGAAGTAGATAAATTGTTTGATGAGGCTAAATCCATTCTAGACGTTGAAGAAGCTAAGCCTGTATATGCTAAGATTGCTAAAATCTTAAATGATGAGGTGCCTAAGGTTGTTGTTTATGCAAACACATACTTCGATCTTTACAATCCTAAACTTACAGATTTCAAAACAGCTTCACTATACAATTGGACGAAGGCTCTAAAAGATGCTCGCATCGTAGAGTAGATTATAATTTAACTTAAAAGACAAAAAGGCAGTCTGTATAGACTGCCTTTCTCTACTGAATATATAGGAGTTATGGGGAGTGAAAACATGTTAAAATATATAGGGAAGCGACTTCTGCATTTGATTCCAGTAATGATTGTTATATCTATGGCGATATTTCTCATTATGGAGCTTATGCCAGGAGATGCAGTCCAAGCCTATTTAGGGGTGGGCTCAGGTGTGTCACCAGAGCAAATTGCCGCTATGAAAGAAAAATTAGGCTTAAATGGGAATATCATTGAACGATATCTTAATTGGGCAGGTCGTATTTTACAAGGTGATTTTGGTCGTTCTATTCTAAGAAGAGCACCAGTATCAAGCATTATCGGGGTTAATGTTTGGAATACTTTCATCTTAAACTTTTTTGGAATGGTTTTAGCTTTTGCTATATCAATTCCAGTTGGAATCAAGTCAGCTGTCAACAAGTATGGCCATTTTGATAATTTTTGGACAGTATTCTCATTAGTGGGCGTATCTATGCCATCTTTCTTCTTTGCAATGATCTTAATTTTCTTTGTAGGAATTCCACTAGGACTTCCACTTACTTTGATGAGAGATCCATTAAGTGTAGTTAGAGGGTATTCTAGTTTTGGAGCAGAAATTGTGGACGTTGCTCGGCATATGGTTATGCCTTTAACCGTTCTTACAATCTCTTCATTGGCGAGTTTGACACGTTATGTGAGAAATTCTGTGTTGGAAGTTATTAATCAAGACTACATCAGAAC
>JAAYEL010000003.1 GCA_012728755.1 Tissierellia bacterium
AGATTATCTTAAAGACAATGACTACAACATTTATATGGCTACTGCATCTATTAAATATAATGTAGACTTCTATTTAGATTATTGTGGCATGTCTAAATGGATTTCATTAGACCATGTTGCTTATGATGATGGTATTAATACTAATAAAAAGGATATTTATTTGGATGCGATTAAAAAATCTAAGACAAATCCAAAAGATATCATTGCCTTTGATGATTCATATGGAAGTTGTCAAAGCGCTATTGATGCAGGTATAGAAAATATCGTTAGAATAAACCATTACAACTATAGACATCTAGATAGTCCTGCTATTAAGCAAGAGATTTATGATTTCACTGAATTGGACTATCAAATTCTTAAAAAATAATATATAATCTTATTTGCGCAACAGTTATGCACTAACTTGGTCAGGACAGGAATGTAGCAGCCATACGTACCTCTATCTGTGTGCGCTTTTTATTTATTAGAATTATGTACAATCAAAAATTTATGGACTTAGCAATTAAAGAAGCAATTAAAGCCGCATCGGAAGATGAGGTTCCTGTTGGTTGTGTGATTGTAAAGGATGATAAGGTACTTGCGAAGGCTTATAACAAGAAGGTTACAAAAAAGGATGCAACAGCTCATAGTGAGGTAGAATGCATCAAAAAAGCATCTAAAAAGTTAGATAATTGGCATTTGGATGATTGTGAGATGTATGTAACACTTGAACCTTGTCTAATGTGTGGTGGTGCAATTGTTAATTCTAGAATCAAAAAAGTATATTATGCAGCTAAGGATCCAAAGGGCGGCAGTTTAGGCAGTAATATCGATATAAAACAAATTAGAAACATAAATCATTATCCAGATAGTGAGTTTGTTGAAAACCAAGAATATATAGCCTTATTAAAGGGCTTCTTTAAGAAAAAGAGATAGAATCCTAGGTATTGAATCTAGGATTTTTAAATGAAATTTTTTATGAATCAAATATAAGAAAAAGACAGTCATTATCTTCCTAAAACCCTTTAAATAGGGCTATTTTGGTATAATATTGGTACTATGATAGATAAAAAATTAATTAAACAAACAGCGAATAATATGCTGGAAAAAGGTAGCATAGAAGGTAGTACAATCGAATATAAAAAGAGCTTCGATATAGTCCAATATCAAACGATTTTAAAAAACAGTTTGTGCATTTTCAAATAATTTCGATAAAAACGATTATGGTCTTATTTTTATTGGTGTTGAAGAAGAAAATAACAAGGAAACCGGCGATAAAGCGATTCCAATTAAACCAATCATTGGGATTCCTGAAGCTAAAATTGAAACAACGATTAATCAGTTAAAAGAATTAGTTAATGATGGACATCTAACTATCAAACCAAAGATAGATTATTTAGACTGTATATACGGTGATAAGCACTATATTTTAGTTGTTGTATATGAAGGTGATGATTATTGTGAAGTAACTGATAGAGGAACTAAGTATATTAAGAGAAAATTAGAAGAAAATAAGAGAAAAGATGAGGTAAAAATAGAGGCAACTGCTTATATTAGAGTAGAAAGAGACTCAATAAAGGCGAACTATATCCAAATCGATGTACTTAGAAGAAAATTCTGTAAATATAGTTTTTTATCTGATGTGAATGATACAGCTACTGAAGATGATTTAAATCTTGCGATAATGCAGGAATATTGTATTAGAACAGGTAAGAAT
>JAAYEL010000039.1 GCA_012728755.1 Tissierellia bacterium
ACATCTTTAATCTCTTCTTTAGTTAAGTCGTATGAGTCTATATCCACCTTGTTTTCTTCAAAAAATGCGTAGGCTTTTTGATATTCAGCATTTTGATTGTATGCATAGGCGATAAGTATAACCACAAGAATAGTCAGCACTGCAAAAGCAGGTCTTAGTAGAAATATCGCTCTATTTAGTCCTCTTTTATTCTTAGGTTGTTTTTCAATGTTTTCGAATTCACCTGTATGTAGATTTAGAGATGAGCTTTTGTCCATAACATTTTGTATTAATTCATCTTTATCAGGAACAGGTATTTGTTCTAGTTTTTCAAAACGTTTCTTTAAATTTTCTTCCATGATTCACCTCGTTGTTCATAAGTTCGTAATTTTGCCAAGGCTTTATTGTATCTTTTGTTAACAGCAGCATAGGACATATTTAAAGTATCAGCTATATCTTGAAATGATAAATCGGCATATATTTTGTAAACGACAATAAATCTATCCTCAAAGCTTAAACTATTTAACATATCAAATGTCTCAAACATCGAATAATCCATATAGTTTGAAAGCTTTTCATCGATATTGCCCACATCCTGATAGCTCTTAAACTTGTTTTTACGCATAAGATCATAGGATTTATTTTTTACTATCTTCAAAATCCAAGCCTTTGCATTTGTATTTTCTTTGTACTGATTTGCACTTTTTACTATCTCATAAAGTGTTTCTTGTAGGATATCTTGACTATCATACAAATTATGTGTTATTGAAAGAGCAATTGAATGAATCAAGTTACCTAGCTTATCATAGATAGAACCCAAAGCCTGAATATTACCAAGCTTAATTTGTGCCATGGCTTCATCTAGTATTTTATTTGTATTTTCATCCATATTAACCTCCTATTAATATAAAGTTTGAGGACGACAAAATTAGACATCCCCAAAAATATTTTTCTTCTCTTATATATAGTATACGTGAAATGACAAAAATTTTTCGCCGTTTTCTCTAATTTCAAACATTTTTTTATGTAAAATTTCAAAGAAATCTCCAAAAATTTGAGAGCGAGGGAGGTTACACCCCTATTTTTTTCTTGTGAAATGCCTGAAATTCAACATTTAAAGAGGAATTTTTACAAATATTTAATCTATGTTACAAATAGTTACGATTTAACTAGAAAAGATTAATAATCTTAACCTTTTTGTAACCTTTTATGCTATAATCTAAAATATGAAGGGGTTAATATGATTAAATTTGATAACGTAACTAAGAAATATAAGAATAATGTTGTTGCCATTCATGATGTATCTTTAGAAATCAAACCAGGTGAATTTGTGTTTCTAACAGGCGCGAGTGGAGCTGGTAAGTCAACGATTATAAAATTATTATTAAAAGAAACAAATCCCGATCAAGGTAAGATTTATCTAGAAGGACAAGATATCACAAGAGTATCTAAGAGAACAGTCCCAAAGATTCGTTCAAAGATTGGTGTAGTTTTCCAAGATTTTAGACTTCTAGAAAATAGAACAGTAGAAGATAACATAGGTTTTATTCTTGATATTTGGGGATTTTCAAGAAAAAAGAAAAAAGCAAGGATTAATAAGGCTTTAAGTGAAGTTAAGTTACTTCATAAAAAGAAATCTTATCCAAACCAATTATCTGGTGGGGAACAACAAAGGGTTTCTATAGCGAGAGCCATCTCAACTAATCCAACTATGATAATATGTGATGAACCTACAGGTAATCTTGACCCAGATACTTCATGGGAAATAATGAGGTATTTGGAAAAAATAAATGAACAAGGTACTACAGTAATTATGAGTACTCACTCAAAAGAGATAGTAGATACTATGCAAAAAAGAGTAGTGAATCTTCAATACGGAGAAATTGTTCGAGATTGTGTAGGTGGTTACTGTGAGTAGATTTTTTAAGAGAATTATCAATATTATCAAAGAGGGATTAAAAGGAATCTGGGTTCATCGTTCGATGGGACTAGCATCTATCATCTCAACTTTCGCTACATTATTTGTTATAGGGATTATTATTATCATCTCTGTGACAGTAAATAATATAGCAAAAGAGATAGAAGGAAAAGTTGACGAGGTAGAGATTTTTATCGAAAATGGCACTACAGATGTTGATAAATTAGCGATAGAAACTAAGATTAATGAATTTAATGGCGAATTGACATATAAGTATAGGTCGAGTGAAGAAGCCTTAAATATGATGAAAGAAACATGGGGCGAAGATGCGGCTCTATTAGATGGGATCACAAGTGATGGTTTACTTCCAGCATCATTCGTTATTAGCTTGAAGGATATAAACCAAGCCGATGACTTTGTTTCATATATCAAGGAACAAAAGGGCGTAGATGATGTTAAGTACTACAAGGACTTAATCGATCAGGCAAATAAGATTTCATACTATGTACAAATCATAGGAGCCATAATAGTGTTAGTACTTATGGTGGTATCATTATTTATCATCTCAAACACTATTAAGTTGACAGTATTCTCAAGAAGAGAAGAGATTTTCGTTATGAGATATGTAGGCGCAAATAATAACTATATAAGGATACCTTTTATGATAGAAGGTTTATTCTTTGGTGTAGTAGGCTCATTACTTGCATTTTTAGCTGTTTACTACGGATATAATTTCGTATATAATTACTTTAATGCACAAATCTCAGATAGTTTATCTATCGTGAGTATGATACAGCCGATATTATTTAGAAATGCCTTATTAAATATATTTACAGCTCTTGGAGCTGGTATTGGTGTTTTAGGAAGTATTTTCTCAATTAGAAAATATTTAAGAGTTTAGGGGGAAAAGCAATTGGAAATTAAAAACAAAGCTTATAAGTTAATATGTGCTTCACTTGCTGCTGCGATGATTGTATCTGCGACCCCAGGCATTTCACTAGCTCAAAGTTCAACTATAAGAGAAGAGCTTAAAAGGCAACAAGATCAAAAAGATGCACTTCAAGATCAATTAGATCAACAAAAAGCAGACTATGATTATAGTAAATCTCAAATCAATAACTTAGAGAGCAGTATTAAAGACTATGAAAACAAGATTTATGAAAAACAACGTGAGACTCAAACTGCTAATCTAGAGCTTAGAAATATCATTGATTCTAAAAACACAGTTGCTGAAAAGATTGCTATGACTAATGTAGCGATCCAAGAAACTATTGATAAGATATATAAATTAGAAGCAGATATATTAGACTTAGAAGTTAAGATTAAAGAGACAGAAAGAGAAATCGAAAGACTAAAAAAAGAAGTAGAAAAAAATACAAAACTGCTTGAAGAAAGACTTGTAGTTATGTATAAAAAGGGAAGTGTAAGTACTCTAGAAGTATTGCTTTCATCTAAAGACATAAATGATTTCTTAAGTCGTCAAACTATGATGGGAACTATAACTAAACACGATAAAGAGTTAATAGCTACATTAAAGAGCGACAAAGAAAAGCTTGATAAATTGGTTATTGAATTAAATGGTCAAAAAGTTTCTTTAGAAATAGCTAAAGAGAAAGCTGTTGCTGAAAGATTTGTACTAGAAGAACAAAAAGAATACCAAGATCAATTATTCAGAGAACTTCAAGCACAAGAAGGTGTTAAAAATGAACAAATTGCTTCATTAAGAGCATCTGCTGAAGAATATGAAAACTATTTGAATCAAAATATCACACAAAAAAGAGCATTAGAAGACAATATCAGTAATGCTACAAATGAGATTAGTCAACTTGAAGCTGAAATCGAAGCTAGTTTAGCTGAAATTGAAAACAAAGAAGCAGAACTTTCTGCCGCTGAAGAGGAAGAAAGAGCAGCTAGGATTAAAGCTCAACAAGAAGAGTATGCAAGAAAACAAGAAGAATTAAAGAGATTATCTGCTGAAAAAGAAGCAAGTAAACAAGAATCAGCACCAAGCGTTTCTGAGACAAGCAGTACAAGACTTGCATGGCCAGCAGCTACAAGCTACATCACAAGTTATTATGGTTATAGATCAAATCCATTTGGATATGGTCCTAGCGAATGGCATGGTGGTGTAGATATAGCAGGTCCACATGGTACATCAATATATGCTGCAGGTTCTGGAACAGTAACTCATGCGGGTTGGTGGGGATCTTATGGTAATCTAATTATCATAGACCATGGAAATGGTATGGAAACAAGATATGCACATCTTAGTGGTTTCTCAGTAAGTGTAGGACAAAGTGTTTCAAGAGGTCAATATATCGCACCTATGGGAACTACTGGAAGATCTACAGGACCACATCTTCACTTTGAAGTAAGGATTGGTGGAGAAACAACAAATCCATTAAACTATATCAGATAGTTATAAATATTAAGATATAAGGATGGCTAGGTTTATAATCTAGCCTCTTTTTGTTATAATATAACGAAGGCTTTATTAAATGAAAAAGATTTAAATAAAAATGGAGATAATTATGCGAAAATTAGCAAGAAGTTTTTTAGCTCTTCTATTTATCATGCTTGTGGCCGTAGTGTCATACTTATTTGGTAGTATGTCCGTGCCAACAGGGATATCTAATGGAGATCAGTTTTTTACAAAACTACAAGAAATTAAAGGCGTCATAGATTCTAGATATCTATACGAATACAAAGAAGAAGATTTGACTGAAGGCATGTATAAGGGTTTTGTTTCAGCTTTAAATGACCCATATACTCAATACTATACAACTGAAGAATACAAAGCTATGCAAGAAGAAACAGAAGGAGTCTTTGGTGGTGTTGGTATAGAAGTTAGTGCTATGAATGGTAAGTATATCGAGGTAGTTGCTCCAATCAAAGATACACCAGCAGAAAGAGCTGGTATCAAATCTGGCGATAGAATTTTTATGATTGATGGCAAGGAATATGGGGCTGATATGATGCAAGATGCAGTCTCAGTTATGAGAGGTGAGCCTGGAAAACCTGTTAAACTTACTATCTTACGTAATGTAAATGGTAAAGATGAACAAATAGATTTTGATATCATAAGAGAAATCATCAATGTTCAATCTATACATGCACAGATGCTTGAAGGCAATATTGGATATTTGAGAGTAACGAATTTCCAAGCTAATACTGCTACTCAATTTAAGGCAGCTTGGTCTGACTTATTGGCTCAAGGTGCTAAGGGCATTGTATTGGATTTAAGAAATAACCCAGGTGGGCTTCTTGATGTTACTATCGAAATTGGTGATCTATTATTACCAGAAGGTGACGTTATGAAATTTAAGTATGCAGATGGTACTGAAGACTCATATAAATCAGAAGCATCAATGGATAATACCCCAATGGTGACATTAATAAATAATGGTTCGGCATCAGCTTCAGAAGTATTATCAGGCGCACTTAAAGATTACGGAAGATCTGAGATAGTTGGTATGACGACATTTGGTAAGGGGGTGGTTCAGCAAATAGTTCCACTAAAAGATGGTTCGGGCGTTAAGGTGACTATGGCCGAATTCTTTACACCAAAGGATAATAAGATTCATGGAGTGGGTATATCTCCTACAAAAGAGGTTGAACTTCCAGAAACGGTTACAGCGATTGGTCCTGAATCATTGAGTGAAGATGTTCAATTACAAGAAGCAATAAATTTACTAAAATAAGAATAAAATGATAATGGCAGCGTATCGGAAAGGGATTCTGACACACTGCCATTTTTAATGAATGGAAAGAAGTGATAGTATATATTACTTGCAATAGAACATGTGTTCGCGTAAAATATATATGGGTGATGATATGGATAAATTTAATTTACAATCAAAATTTAAGCCTACTGGCGATCAACCACAAGCGATACAAGCTTTACTTGATAGCCTTAAGGCTGGAAATAAATGGCAGACATTAAAAGGGGTAACTGGTTCGGGTAAGACTTTTACCATGGCGAATATTATTAATGCTGTTAATAGACCGACATTGGTATTGGCTCATAATAAGACGTTGGCATATCAGTTATTTACTGAATTTAAGGAGTTTTTCCCAGATAATGCAGGTGAGTATTTCGTATCCTATTACGATTATTATCAACCTGAAGCATATGTAGCAGCGACAGATACGTATATCGCTAAGGACTCGTCAATAAATGATGAGATCGATAAGATGCGACATTCAGCGACTGCATCACTATTTGAGAGAAAGGATGTTATCATAGTTGCTTCAGTTTCTTGTATATATGGTTTAGGAGATCCGATTGATTATGAACATATGACAGTATCACTACGTCCTGGGATGAATATTGAAAGAGATGAAGTCTTAAAGAAGTTAATCAATATTCAGTTTTCAAGAAATGATATAGATTTTCAAAGATCAACATTTAGAGTTAGAGGAGATGTCGTAGATATATTTCCTTCAAATGCGACTGAAAATGTTTATAGGGTTGAATTCTTTGGTGATGAGATAGATAGGATATCAGAGATAAATTATCTGACTGGCGAAGTAGTTAGCCACTTAAATCATATTATGATATTTCCTGCATCTCACTATGCGACATCAAGGACTAAGATAAATAAAGCGGTTCAAGATATCGAAGAAGAATTAGCTGAAAGATTAAAAGAGTTAAACTACCAAAATAAATTGGTAGAGGCTCAAAGATTAGAACAAAGAACATTATATGATATAGAGATGTTAAATGAGATTGGTTTTTGTAGCGGAATTGAGAATTATTCAAGACATCTAAGTCAAAGACCAGCTGGAAGTAGGCCATTTACTCTTATTGACTATTTTCCGGATGATTTTTTACTTATGGTTGATGAATCGCATGTTACATTACCTCAAGTTAGGGGGATGTATGAAGGCGACAGGTCAAGAAAACAAAACCTAGTTGATTTTGGTTTTAGATTACCATCAGCTTTAGATAATAGACCGCTTAAGTTTTTTGAATTCGAAACTTTGATTAATCAAGCTATATTTACTTCTGCTACACCAGGACCTTATGAGAAAGAGCATCAATTAGTTGAAGTTGAACAGATTATCAGACCAACGGGTCTTGTTGACCCTGAGGTTGTAGTAAGACCGACTAAAAACCAAATCGATGATTTGATGTATGAAATTAATGCAAATACCGAGAAGGGGTTTAGGACTTTAGTAACCACGCTTACAAAGAAAATGTCCGAAGATCTAACAAAATATATGGAAGAGTTAGGAGTGAAGGTAACATATCTTCATTCAGATATAGAGACAATCGATAGAGTTGAGATTATTAGAGACCTTCGTATGGGTAAGATAGATGTTATAGTTGGTATCAACCTGTTAAGAGAAGGTTTGGATATCCCAGAAGTAGCACTGATAGCGATACTTGATGCGGATAAAGAAGGCTTCTTAAGATCTGAGACTTCATTGATACAAACTATAGGTAGAGCTGCAAGAAATGTCGAAGGTAAGGTAATTCTTTACGGAGATACGATAACTAAATCGATGAAAAATGCGATGGATGAGACGGAAAGAAGAAGAAAGATTCAAGAAGAATATAATATAGAACATAACATTTCACCTAGATCCATTACTAAGGATATTAAGGATATCGTTACAGTATCTATGGCTGCGGATGATGAAAATGAATATAAAGTTAAAGATG
The DNA here is from genome assembly GCA_012728755.1 of Tissierellia bacterium. Taxonomy (GTDB): domain Bacteria; phylum Bacillota; class Clostridia; order Tissierellales; family Peptoniphilaceae; genus JAAYEL01. The sequence goes on from JAAYEL010000039.1 coordinate 7,566, forward strand.
CAGTTTCTATTAAGGAAATCAAGGAAATCTTGGTCACTCTTGAACATGAGATGTATAAAGCAGCTGAACAGCTTGACTTCGAGAAAGCTGCTGGATTTAGAGATGAGATTGCTAAGGTTAAACAGCAATATGATATAAAGTGAGGGAAGATGAGTTTAGATAAAATTGTCATAAAAGGAGCAAAAGTTAATAATCTTAAGAATATTGATTTGACACTTCCTAGAGATAAGATGATCGTATTTACTGGGCTTAGTGGTTCAGGAAAGTCATCGTTGGCATTTGATACGATTTATGCAGAAGGTCAAAGAAGATATGTCGAGTCTTTGTCTTCATATGCTAGACAATTTCTAGGACAGATGGATAAACCAGAGGTTGAATATATTGAAGGTTTGTCACCATCTATTTCGATAGACCAAAAGACGACAAATAGAAACCCAAGGTCTACGGTTGGTACGGTTACAGAGATATATGACTTCTTAAGGCTTTTGTTTTCAAAAACAGGGATACCACATTGTCCTGTTTGTGGGAAAGTAATTGAGGCTATGACGGTTGATCAAATGGTTGACCAGATAATGTCTTTAGAGGAGAAAACAAGAATATTAATTCTTTCTCCAGTTGTAGTATCAAAAAAAGGAGAGCATAAAAAACTCCTTGAAAATATTAGAAAACAAGGCTATTCAAGAATTGTCGTAGATGGAGAAATCTATGATATGAATGATGGCGATATTGAATTAGAAAAGAATAAAAGTCATAGCATTGATATCATTGTTGATAGACTTGTAGTAAAAGAAGGTATTGAGTCAAGACTTGCATCATCGATAGAAACTGCTTTAGCTTCTGCTGATGGCATCATTTATGTGCAAATAGTTGATGGAGAAAAGCTAACCATGTCGGCAAGCCTTGCTTGTCCGGATGGACATATGTCTTTAGGCGAAGTATCTCCTAGGATGTTCTCATTTAATGCACCATTTGGAGCTTGCGATGCATGTAATGGTTTAGGGTTTCATAATGCAGTTGATGTTGATCTAGTAATTCCTGACAAAAGTTTAAGTTTAGAACAAGGCGCTGTGTTGCCATACGCATCAGCTAAACCAGGCACATACTATTATGAAATCTTCAAAAAACTTGCTCAACGCAATGGTTTTGATATGCATACACCTATCGAGAAAGCTCCAAAGAAATTTATGGATGAGTTACTTTATGGCTTGCCAACTAGGATAGAAGTTGTGTTTGAGTCGCATTTTCATAGTGGCAATAAGGTGTCCTATGTTAAATGGGAAGGCATCGTAAATAACATTCATAGAAGAAGAAATACTGCTATGGGTGATGCCATGAAAGCAAAATTAGACGAATATATGGCTGAGATTGAATGCGAAAAGTGTCATGGCAATAGACTTAAAGATGAGATATTAGCTATCACAGTTAATGATAAATCCATTATTGATGTTACCAATATGTCCATAGAAAAAGCTAAGCATTGGATAGAACATCTTGAACTTGATAAAAGTAGAAAGATGATTGCTGAGCAAATAGTTAAAGAGATTAGAGCAAGGCTTGATTTCTTGGTAGAAGTGGGTCTTGATTATTTAACTATGAGTAGATCTGCGGGTACATTATCAGGAGGTGAATCTCAAAGAATAAGACTAGCCACACAAATAGGTGCTGGCTTAGTAGGGGTCGTTTACGTACTTGACGAGCCAAGTATTGGGCTTCATCAAAGAGATAATGATAGGCTTCTTAAATCTTTAAGGAATCTTACAGATTTAGGTAATACTTTAATAGTAGTTGAACATGACGAAGATACCATGAAAGTAGCAGACTATATCGTAGATATTGGTCCAGGTGCAGGAGTGCATGGTGGTGAGGTAGTAGCAGAAGGTAGCTATGACGACATCATAAACACTAAAGAGTCCATCACTGGTCAATATTTGTCTGGAGAAAAATCCATACCAGTTCCAACACAAAGAAGAACATCTGATAGATTTATCGAGATTAAAGGAGCTAGAGAAAATAACTTAAAGAATGTAGATGTTAAGATACCTCTTGGGTCAATGACTGTAGTTACTGGCGTATCTGGTTCAGGAAAATCATCGTTAATTAATCAAATTTTGTATAAAGGACTTATGAAGAAACTTCATAAATCAAGACCAAAACCAGGTGAGCATGATGCTTTACTTGGATGGGAACAAATTGATAAAGTAATCGAGATAGACCAGGCTCCAATTGGAAAAACACCTAGATCAAATCCAGCAACATATACTAAAATATTCGATTTAATAAGAGATGTCTATGCTATGACTAATGAAGCAAAGATTCGTGGATATAAAAAAGGCAGATTCTCATTTAATGTCAAAGGTGGTAGATGTGAGCATTGTAGTGGAGATGGGCTAATAAAGGTTGAGATGCATTTCTTACCTGATGTGTATGTACCTTGCGATGTATGTGATGGAAAAAGATATAATAGAGAAACACTAGAAGTTAAATATAAAGGAAAGACTATATCAGATATCCTTGATATGACTGTTGAAGAGGGTGTTGAATTCTTTAAAGTTCATGACACCATAAGAAGCAAACTTCAAACTCTTTATGATGTAGGATTAGGTTACATTAAGATAGGTCAATCTTCTACGGAATTGTCGGGAGGAGAGGCCCAAAGAGTTAAGTTAGCGGCTGAACTTGGAAAGAGATCAACTGGAAAGACATTATATCTTTTAGATGAACCAACTACTGGATTACATTCAGCTGATATCCATAAACTTACTAGCGTATTAAATCAGCTAGTTGAAGGTGGTAATACCGTAGTTATCATAGAGCATAATTTGGATGTGATAAAAACTGCTGACTACATCATCGACCTTGGGCCAGAAGGAGGAGATGGTGGTGGTACTATTATCGCTACTGGTACTCCAGAAGATATAGTAAAAGTTAAAGAATCATATACTGGTAAGTTTTTAAAGCCAGTTTTAGAAAGAAAATAAGCAAAACTTGTACGTGCAAGTGAAGATACCTGAATGAAAATTCAGGTATTTTTATGTTAAATTGAATAAATGAATAAATTATTTTTGATTATTCAATAATACAAATTAGTATATGCTAAGTCTTGCTAGTAATATCGAATATATCCAACTTGCGAAAACATGCGACTGCTTAAACAAAACCTAAAATATGATAAATATACAAATTGTATTTTATAGTAGATGAATCTTTAGTCTTAAATAATGAATTTTATGGTTTCTTTTAAATTTTACGAAAAAGCAAAATTCATGAACATGTTTCCAAAATGGAGTTTGGGGGCTTGGAAACCGTTATCCTGTGATATAATAAGAGTATAAATTTTAGGAGGAAACAAATGAAAAAACTATTATCATTATTATTGGTTTTTGTTATGGTACTTTCGCTAGCAGCGTGTGGACCTAAACAAGAAACACCACAAGAACCTACAACAGGTACTGACACAGAAAAACCTGCAGAAACACCTGCTGAAGAACCAGCTGGGGAAGAAAAACCATATGCTGGCAAGACTTTAAAAGTAGCTGGACTTAACGGTGGTTACGGAACTAAAGCTTGGTTAGAAGTTATCGCTAAATTCGAAGAAGTTACAGGAGCGAAAGTAGAAAGCCAATTCGAAAAGAACATCTACGAAGTTATTAGACCACAAATTCAAGATGGTAACGCACCTGATGTTATCTACAACTCAGTTGGACAAGAAAGTGGTTTAACTGAAACTATGTTAAAAGAAGATATGGTATTAGATATCACTGATGTATTTTCAACTAAGATAATCGGCGAAGAAAAAGCTCCTGGAGAAAAAATAGTACCAGGATTTACAGGAAATGCTACAACTAATCCTAAGGGAGACGATAAAGTTTATTTAGCACCATTATTCTATTCACCAACTGGACTTTGGTACAACAAAGCTCAATTTATAGCCGATGGTGGAAAATATGAATTACCAAAAACTATGGATGAATTCCTAGCACTTGGTGAGACTGCAAAAGCTGATGGAGTAGCATTATTCACATATCCAACAACTGGATACTTTGATACTTTCTCATTTGCATTAGCATCTGCAGTTGGTGGCACTGACCTATTTAACAGATTAATGAACTATGATGTTGAAGCTTGGAAAACTGAAGCTACACCAATTTTTGAAACTATTGGAAAGATCTTACAATACGTTCATCCAAATACAGTAGCTCAAGCTAACAACGAAGGATTTACAAAGAACCAATTATCAGTTATGACAAATGAAACACTATTTATGCCTAATGGTACTTGGATAGTTGGAGAAATGGCATCAGCTGAAGGCGTTGCTGAAGGATTCAAATGGGGATTCATGGCACTTCCATCAATTGGTGGTGGTGAAAGATATGCAACATCATGGTTTGAACAAGCATTCGTAACTAAAGATTCTAAAGAACCAGAATTAGCAAAAGCATTTGTTGGATTCTTATATTCTGACGAAGCTATTAAGTTATTCTTAAATAACACTATAGTAAATGATAAGGGTGAAACAGTGGCTTCTCCTCAAGTTCAACCAGTAGTTGGTGTTGAAAGCATGATAGAAGATCCAGATAACAAATTATTCTACTCAATATATTCAGATGGCGCTAATGCTACACTTGGTGGTTTTGCAGCAGCTCCAGCAGTTGAAGGTGTTGATATGAGTAAGTCTTTATTTGAAGCTGTAAACTCAGTAGCAAATGGTGATATGACTGTTCAAGAATGGCAAGCAGGCGTTGTTGATACAGCAACAAAATTATCAGAAGCTATAAAAGCTCAATAGAACTAGAAAAGAATAGGGCAGCTTTGGCTGCCCATTTATTATAAGGAGAGAATTATGAAAAAAAGTAGAAATAAAGCTACCTTTGTATTTTTAGGATTATTTCCTGCTTTCCTTCTTTATATAATATTTATGGTTTATCCTACTATTAATGTCTTTGTAGAAAGTTTATATAAAACAGGTGGACTTTCAGGGAATAAGACTTTTGTAGGTTTAAATAACTTTAAGTTATTGATCAGTGATAAGACATTTTTAAGAGCATTTCAAAATACGGTTTTCTTAATAGTGATAGTAACGGTATTTACTATGTTTCTTGCGATTTTCTTCGCATCAATACTTTCAAGAGAAAAACTTAAGGGACAAAACTTCTTTAGAATTATATTTTACATACCAAATATCTTATCAATTGCCGTGATAGCTTCTGTATTTGCAGTTATTTATGGTATGGACGATGGATTAATAAATGGGATGATGAGAATATTTAGCGGAGAAGCATTCAAAAATATCGCATTTTTAGGAGATAGACAATTAGTAGTATATTCAGTAGCTTTTGCTATGTTATGGCAAGCTATCGGTTACTATATGGTAATGTATATGTCTACTATGTCTCAGATACCAGAGCAATTATATGAAGCAGCAAGGCTAGATGGAGCAGGTAAGATTAAACAATTTTTTGATATCACGCTACCTCTTTCATGGGAAACAGTTAGAACAACTCTAACATTTTACGTAATATCAAATATAAATATAGCATTTCAAATAGTGAAGGCACTTACTAATGGTGGGCCAAACGGGGCAAGTTTGACTCTACTAAACTACCAATATGATCAAGCATATACAAACTCAAGCTTTGGATATGGACTTGCTATTGGTGTAGTAGTATTTTTATTCTCGTTTATCTTATCAGGTATAGTGCATAAAGCAACTGATAGAGATATCATTCAATATTAGGAGGTAAAATGAAAAAGAATAATTTGTTTAAAATTTTTGTTTATGTTGCACTAATATTGTTTGCTTTATCAATTATTATCCCTGTAGGTTGGGTATTTATGGCCTCACTAAAGCAAAACTCAGAGTTTTATGGAAATCCATGGTCACTACCGATGGGATTTTATCTAGAAAACTTTAGAGATGCTTGGCAAGCTGCCAATATGGGAAGCTATTTATGGAATTCAGTAGTGGTAACTTCTTTAGCTCTAGTAATGCTATTAGTTATTGCTCTTCCATGCGCATATATATTAGCTAGAATGGAATTTAAGGGAAAGAAGTTCTTAAAAACCTTCTTAAAAGCGGGACTATTTATTAACCTTTCTTATATAGTAATCCCGATATATCTGATGCTTAGACAATGGAATAGGATGATACCTAATGGTCCTTTGGCTAGCATATTAAGTGAAGGCTTCTTTACTAACAATAGATTTGTACTTGCATTAATTTATGCAGCAACAGCTATACCTTTTACGGTATACTTATTGACTAACTTCTTTAGTTCGATATCTAAATCATATGAAGAAGCTGCATATATAGATGGTGCAGGATATTTTAGAACGATGGTAGATGTTATCATTCCAATGGCTAAGCCAGCTGTTATCACAGTTATATTATTTAACTTTTTATCATTTTGGAATGAATATATCTTAGCATTGACTATTATGACAGAGCCTACTATGAGGACTTTACCAGTAGGTCTTATCAATTTACAACAAGCAGCTCGTGGAGCGGCAAACTACGGTAGGCTTTATGCAGGTTTAGTGCTTGTCATGCTACCTACTTTAGTACTATATATTTTGGTGCAAAAACAATTAACAGAAGGAATGATGGTAGGGGGAGATAAAGGATGATTAAAGACAATAAGGAAAAGAAGACTCGTGGAAGGCTTACTCTACCAAGTGAAGAAAATTTCTACGATGAGACAATTGAGATGCTTGAAAGACTTGGTGCTGATGCTATCAGAGATTCAGATGGGACGCATTTACCAGATGATCTAAAAGGTCTTGAAGGGGTCGACACATATACAGCATATTTTCCAGCAAGAGGACATAATGAGTTTGCGAAAGAGGTTCCTTTTGAATGGAGCAGATATTATTTAATGAGTAGCTTTGTGACAGCTACTTCTGAACAAACTTCAATCGCATTTAGCGAAGATTATTATCCAGAGCAGATTCAAGCTGACTATGACTATGACCCTAAAGAATGGTGGGAAGTTATAGATAGGACTACTGGTGAAGTAGTAGCCCCAAGTGATTGGGAAATTGATAAAGAAAATGATGTGGTAACAATTAAATCAGTACCATTTCACGAATATAGTGTAACATTTTTAGCTTATGGTGTTTGGGATCCAGTTCATATGTACAATTACATCACAAATGACTGGAAGAATGTTGATAAGGACATCCCTTATGATGTTAGATATCCAAAATCTTCTGAGTATGTTGAAAGAGGTTTAGAAGAATTCTTAAAGGAAAATCCAAAGACAGATGTGGTAAGATTTACTACATTTTTCTACCAATTTTCACTAATCTTTAATAAGCATGGTTTGGAAAAACATGTTGACTGGTTTGGATATACAAATTCGATATCGCCAGAAGCTATGATAGCTTTTGAAAAAGAATATGGATATAAATTAAGACCAGAAGATATCGTTGACCAAGGATACTATAATTCAACATTTAGAGTTCCTAGCAAGGAATTCCTTGACTATATTGATTTTCAATCAAGATTTGTGGCACAAAAGGCTAAGAAACTTGTTGACCTTTGCCATAAGTATGGGAAAAAGGCAATTATGTTTTTAGGGGACCATTGGATTGGTACAGAACCTTATGGAAAATACTTTAAGGAAATTGGTCTAGATGGGGTAGTAGGTAGTGTTGGTGATGGTGTTACTTTAAGACTTATATCAGATATCGATGTACCTATGACTGAAGGAAGATTTCTTCCATATTTCTTCCCGGATACATTTTACGAAGGCAATGACCCTTCAATAGAAGCGAAGGATAACTGGGTAAAGGCGAGAAGAGCTTTACTTAGAAAGCCTTTAGATAGAATTGGATATGGTGGTTATCTATCATTAGCATACAAATTCCCTGATTTTATCGACTATATCACAGAAGTAGCTGATGAATTTAGAGATATTTATGGAAAGATTTCAGCTGGAAAACCGCATACTTCTGCTACAGTAGCTATTCTAAACAGCTGGGGCAAGATGAGAACATGGGCTCCATATATCGTAGCGCATGGCAAGTGGTACAAGCTATCTTATTCATACATCGGTATCATGGAAGCACTTTCTGGTATGGATGTTGATGTTAAGTTTATCAATTTTGATGATGTAAAAAATGGATTAGATCCTTCAATCGATGTTATCATCAATGCTGGTGATGCATATACTTCGTTCTCAGGTGGAGAGGCATTTTCTGATCCTGAAGTACTTTCAAATATTAGAAAGTTTGTTTACGAAGGTGGCGGATTTATTGGTATAGGTGAACCAAGTGCTTATCAAGCAAATGGTAGATTCTTCCAATTAGCAGATGTACTAGGACTAGACAAAGAAATCGGATATTCTCAAAGTAATAACAAGTATCATACTACACAAGAAGAAAGTCACTTTATTACAGAAGATTTAATAGAAGATTTGGATTTTGGTGAAATGACTCCAAATGTCTACTCTATTAGTGAAGATACAAAGATTATAGAATTTTCAAATCATGAAGTGCATATGGCAACAAATGACTATGGAAAGGGAAGGTCTTTCTACATGGCAGGTCTTCCATATAGTACACAAAATACAAGAATTCTTAAACGTGCTATCTCATATGTGGCACATAAAGAAGATGATTTGAAAAAGTACTATGCAGATGATTTGAGATTGGAAGTTGCTGCTTATCCTGAAATCGGTAAGTATTGTGTGATTAACAACTCTTTAGAGGAAGTTAGTTCACTTGTTTATGATAAAGATGGTAAAGCTTCAAAGGTTAGTTTACCTGGTGGTGGCATTATCTGGTTTGAGGGGTAATGATATGGATTTTTATAAGAAGAAAATATTAGCCAATATACTATTGGGAGTGCTTTTCATAGTAGGTCTAGTACTTCAATTCGTAGGTCACGAAATCGATAGCTATACAGGATTAGCTATTCAATTCGTATCCCTAGCTATATTAATCGCCGTATTATTTATCTATAATAGAAGACACAAATAGAAAGGACAATTATGGCAAGTTTAAGTTTTAAAAATATATATAAAATCTATGACGGTGGAGTTGAAGCCGTTAAAGACTTTAACTTAGAAATTGAAGATAAGGAATTTGTAGTTTTTGTAGGACCTTCAGGCTGTGGTAAATCTACGACATTAAGAATGGTAGCAGGACTAGAAGATATCACAAAAGGTGAACTTTATATAGGCGATAAGCTTGTAAATAAGGTTGAGCCAAAGGATAGAGATATCGCAATGGTATTTCAAAATTACGCACTTTATCCTCAAATGACAGTTAGAGAAAATATGAGTTATGCTCTTAAAATAGCAAGAACTCCAAAAGATGAGATAGATAAAAAGGTTAATGAAGCAGCTGCTATCCTTGGACTTGATGAATATCTTGATAGAAAGCCAAAAGCACTATCTGGTGGACAAAAACAAAGGGTGGCTCTTGGTAGAGCAATCGTTCGTAATCCAAGAGTTTTCCTAATGGATGAACCGCTTTCAAACCTTGATGCAAAGCTTAGAGTACAAACCAGAGCAGAGATCACAAAGCTTCATGAAAAGTTAGAAACAACTTTCATCTATGTAACTCACGACCAAACAGAAGCTATGACTATGGGTGATAAGATAGTTATCATGAAAGATGGATTGATTCAACAAGTTGACTCTCCAACAAATGTATACTTCTATCCTTCAAACCTATTCGTAGCAGGATTTATAGGATCGCCACAGATGAATTTCATCAATGCAAAAGTTTCTAAAGTTGAAGATAAATATATCGCTCAAGCTTTAGGTCTAAATATGGAAATCACACATATCCATGGAAAAGGCTTAGAACAAAGAGGATATCTAGACAAGGAAATCATCATAGGTATCAGACCAGAACATATCTACGATGCCACTAGGCAAACACCTTTACAAGTATCAGGAGATGTTACATTCCTTGAGATGCTAGGTTCAGAAAAATATGTTTACATGGATATCAATGGAACAGAAGTCCTTGCTAAACTAAACTCCGACTCAGCAGTTGAAAGAGGATCTAAGACAACAGTCTACTTCGATCAAGAAAAACTACACTTTTTCGACGCGGAGAGTGAAGAGAACATAATCTACGCTTCCAAATAATTTTTCGCGGACGCTCGGTCCTTAGGGCCAGACTAGTAAGATAAATAAAGCTCGATGTTTAGATATAAGCATCGAGCTTCTTCTTTTGTTTGAATAGTTTGTGAAAGTCTGGATTTACGGGCAAATACGAGAAGAGCCAGTTAGGCCCGTATAACAATCACTCAAAAA